>NZ_JBGLYK010000295.1:0-5491 GCF_047304025.1 Pseudomonas sp. Pseusp97
GTCCCGCGGGGGGGCGCGCGCCCCTAAACCCGCGTTATAAAACCTAACCCCCCCGCGCCCCCGCCCCCCCGGGCCCCCCAAGGCTCAAGGCCCGTGGAGGGCGGCTTCAGTGGGCGCTGTCGGCGGCGGGTTCGGCGCCCTTGTAGATGCGCCGCACCAGCGGGCCGATGGACAGGCCCTGGAGCAGGATCGACACCAGCACCACCACGTAGGTCAGGCTGAGGATCAGGTCGCGCTGCTCGCCCAGCGGCAGGGACAGCGCCAGGGCTACCGACACGCCGCCGCGCAGGCCGCCCCAGACGAGGATGCGGATGGTGCCGGCGGGCACCTGGCGACGGCCGTTTTCCCGCTGGCGCAGCACGACGATGGCCGGGGCCACGGTGAGCAGGCGCGAGACCAGCACCGCGCCGCCGAGGACGAAGGCGGCGACCACGTGCAGCCAGTTGAACGGCAGCAGAAGCAGCTCCAGGCCGATCAGGGCGAACAGCAGGGCGTTGAGGATCTCGTCGATCAGCTCCCAGAACTTGTCGATGTAGCGCCGCGTCTCGTCGGACATGGCGTACTGCCGCGCCTGGTTGCCGATGATCAGGCCGGCCACCACCATGGCGATGGGCGCCGACACGTGCAGCCTCGCGGCCAGCGCCGCGCCGCCGATCACCAGGGCCAGGGTCAGCATGACTTCCACCTGGTACTGGTCGATGCCGCGCATCATCAGGAATACCCCGTAGCCCAGCGCCGCGCCGAACAGCACGCCGCCGATGGCTTCCTGCACGAACAGCCAGGCGATGGAGGACACGGTCGGCGTCTCGCCGGCCAGCAGGATGCCCAGCAGGATGGTGAAGACCACCACGGCGGTGCCGTCGTTGAACAGCGACTCGCCGACGATGGTGGTGGCCAGCGGCTTGGGCGCGCCGGCGGACCTGAGAATCCCCAGCACCGCGATGGGGTCGGTGGGCGAGATCAGCGCACCGAACAGCAGGCAGTAGATGAAGTCCACGTGCCAGCCGAAGAGGCCGAAGGTGTAGTAGGCCAGGTAGCCGATCACGGTGGTGGCGATCAGCACGCCGAAGGTGGCCAGCAGGCCGATGGGCCACTTGTAGCTGCGCAGGTCGGCAAGGTTCACGTGCAGCGCGCCGGCGAACAGCAGGGCGGGCAGGAACCAGGTCATCAGCACGTCGGAGAAGTCGATGCGGCTGATGATCTGCTGCATCTCCACTTCCAGGACCGGATAGCCGAGCAGCGACATGCCCTGGGCGATGAAGGAGAACACCAGGGCGGTGGCCATCACGCCGATGGTCGGCGGCAGGCGCACGAAGCGGTAGTTGACGTAGGTGAGCAGGGTGGTCAGCGCAATGAACGCTGCAGCCAGATCAAGCATGGCGATGAATCTCCGTGGTAGGCAAGACGCCGGCCCCGAGTGACCTATCCATGGGTCGGGGGCACGCGAAAGGAGTCCGATGATAACCGCTGAGCCGCTCAGCGTGCGTGATCGTCGGAGGCATTCGGCGTTGGGCAAGCCCGCGGCGCCGATGGTTCAGCCGGATCGCCGGTTTATTCGAAAAAAATGCGTCGCCCACAACCCGCGGTCCCCGGGGGCTGTGGGCGATTTCGCCGCTGCGCGATGGCAGAAGAGTGGCAATTTTATGGAACGTAACGGCACGGACGGGGGTCCATCCCTTCGCGACGGCAATCCCCGAGCGAATCCGCAAGTGCTTGATTCCCGTCGCGTTTAATCGCGGCCCCAGCTAGGTTTCTGGACGGGGCCGGGCGTCAAGTGAGCGTGGCGATGCCAGTCGCCGCGCACCCGAAGGGAGTCCCCCAACCATGGTGAAGTCCACCACGGGCAAGGCCCTGTTCGGCGTCTGCCTTGCAGTCGTTGTGCTGGCCCTGCTGATCCACTGGATCACCCCTGCCACCTTGTGGCAGTACCGCGAAGACCTGCTGTTCTATCTGCAGGCGCACCTGTTCCTGGTGTTCGTCTCCATGCTGGCCGCGCTCGCGATCGGTATCCCGGCCGGCATCCTGCTCAGCCGGCCGGCCCTGCAGAAGCAGGCCGAGCGCCTGATGCAGATATTCAACGTCGGAAACACCATCCCGCCGCTGGCCGTGCTGGCCATCGCCCTGGCGATAGTCGGCATCGGTAACGGTCCGGCAATCCTCGCGCTGTTCCTCGCATCCTTGCTGCCCATCGTGCGCAACACCTTCGAAGGCCTGCGCGCCGTGCCGGCCTCGCTCAAGGAAGCGGCCACCGGCATCGGTATGACACCGCGCCAGGTGCTGCTGCGCGTCGAGTTGCCCAATGCTGTGCCGCTGATCATGGGCGGTGTGCGCATCGCCCTGGCACTCAATGTGGGCTCCGCGCCGCTGGCCTTCCTGATCGGCGCCAACAGCCTGGGCAGCCTGATCTTCCCGGGCATCGCCCTGGACGATCAGTCCAAGCTGCTGCTCGGCGCCGTATGTACCGCGCTGCTGGCGCTGGTGCTCGATGGCCTGGTGGTGCTGTTCAGCCGCACCCTGCTGGAGCGGGGGCTGACGCAATGAAAGCGCTCGATTTCAAGGGAATCGGTATGAAACCTCTGCTCGGCGCGCTGGGCGTGCTTCTGGCCGCGATGACCGGCGTGGTCCACGCGGCTGATGTGATCCGCATCGGTGGCAAGCCGTTCACCGAGCAGCGCCTGCTCACCGCTATCACTGCGCAGTACCTGCAGAGCAAGGGCTACGAAGTGAAGGTCACCAACGGCCTGGGCAGCACCCTGGCGCGCAGCGCGCAGGAGAGCGGCCAGCTGGATCTGGTCTGGGAATACACCGGCTCGTCGCTGATCGTCTACAACAAGGTCAAAGACAAGCTCGACGCCCGGCAGTCGCTGGCGAAGGTCCGCGACCTGGACGGCAGGAAGGGGCTGTTCTGGCCCAAGCCCGCGCCATTCAACAACACCTACGCCCTGGCGATGCCCGATGAGCAGGCCGAGCAACTGGGTGTGCACAGCTTGAGCGACCTCGCACGGGTGATGAAGGAGCAGGGCGAGGGCAAGACCCACCTGTTCGCCATGGACCCGGAATTCGCCGGGCGACCGGATGGCCTCGGGCCGATGAGCGAGCTGTACGGCTTCCACTTCACCCGCGACGACGTGCGGCAGATGGATGCCGGGCTGGTCTACACCGCGCTGAAGAATCGCCAGGTATTCGTCGGCCTCGTCTACACCACCGATGGGCGCCTGAAGGACTTCAAACTGCGCGTGCTGAAGGACGACAAGCAGTACTTCCCCTTCTACAACGCCGCCCCGGTGATGCGCGCCGCGCTGGTGGAGAAACACCCGGAACTGAAGACCCTGTTCGAGCCCATCTCCGACCTGCTCGACGACCAGACCATGCAGGCCCTAAACGCCCAGGTCGACATCGAGCAGGAACCGGTGCAGCGCGTGGCGCAGCAGTTCCTGCGCAAGCACGGCCTGCTGGGCGACAAGGCCCGACCAGCAAGTGAGCAGCCCGCCGGGGAGGAGAACTGACATGGACTTCATGACCGTGATTTCCCGCCTGGACTGGAGCCAGGTCGGCCAGTTGACCCTGGAGCACCTGATGCTGGTGTCCATCGCCGTGGGCCTGGCCATCGTCGTCGGCGTGCCGCTGGGCGTGCTGATGACGCGCTTCCGCTGGCTCGCCGGGCCGCTGCAGGGCGCCGCCACCGTGGTGCTGACCATCCCCTCCATCGCGCTGTTCGGCCTGATGCTGCCGCTCTACTCGAAGATCGGCCAGGGCCTCGGCCCGCTGCCGGCGATCACTGCGGTGTTCCTCTATTCGCTGCTGCCGATCCTGCGCAATACCTACCTCGCGCTGACCAACGTCGAACCCGGTATCCGCGAGGCCGGCAAGGGCATCGGCATGACCTTCTGGCAGCGCCTGCGGATGGTCGACATCCCCATCGCCGTGCCGGTGATCCTCGCCGGCGTGCGCACCGCCGTGGTGATGAACATCGGCGTGATGACCATCGCCGCGGTGATCGGAGCCGGCGGCCTGGGCGTCCTCATCCTCAATTCCATCAGCCAATCCAACATGCCCATGCTGGTGGTCGGCGCCGTGCTGGTGAGCCTCCTGGCCATCGCCGCCGACCTGCTGCTGCAATGGCTGCAGCGTGCGCTCACCCCCAAGGGCCTGCGCCCGCAGACAGGAGACTGAACATGATCGAACTCGACCAATTGACCAAGATTTTTACCCTCAAGGACGGCAAGGAGTTCCGCGCCGTGGACAAGGTCAGCCTGACCGTGGAGAAGGGCGAGATCTGCGTGTTCCTCGGCCCCTCCGGCTGCGGCAAGACCACCACGCTGAAGATGATCAACCGCATCATCCAGCCCACCTCCGGGCGCGTGCTGATCGATGGCCAGGACACCGCTGAACTGGACGAGGTGACCCTGCGCCGGCAGATCGGCTATGTGATCCAGCAGATCGGCCTATTCCCCAACATGACCATCGAGGAAAACATCATGGTCGTGCCGCGCCTGCTCGGCTGGGACAAGCAGAAGTGCAAGGAGAAGGCGCGCGAGCTGATGGCCATGGTCAAGCTCGAACCCAAGCAGTACCTGTCGCGCTACCCGCGTGAGCTCTCCGGCGGGCAGCAGCAGCGCATCGGCGTGATCCGCGCGCTGGCGGCCGACGCGCCGCTGCTGCTGATGGACGAGCCGTTCGGCGCGGTGGACCCGATCAACCGCGAGTCGATCCAGAACGAGTTCTTCGAGTTGCAGCGCAAGCTGGGCATGACCGTGATCATGGTCAGCCACGACATCGACGAGGCGATCAAGCTGGGCGACAAGGTGGCGGTGTTCAAGAGCGGCCGGCTGCTTCAGTTCGACCATCCGGACACCCTGCTGGCGCACCCGGCGGACGAGTTCGTCAGCGCCTTCACTGGCCAGGACAGCACCTTGAAGCGTCTGCTGCTGGTGCGCGCCGAGGACGCGGCCGACAGCAGCATCGTCACCGCCAGCCCGGACACTCCGGTAGCCGAGGCGCTGGAGAAGATGGAAGAAGATGACCGCCGCTACCTGGTGGTGGTCGACGCCACCGGCAAGGGCCTGGGCTTCGTGCGCCGCAAGGAGCTGCGTCGCCAGGAAGGTGTGTGCGGCGACTTCCTCAACGAATTCCGCGTGACCGCCAGCCACGACGAGCACCTGCGCATCCTCCTGTCGCGCATGTACGAGTTCAACAGCTCCTGGTTGCCGGTGCTGGATGCCGAAGGGCAGTTCCTCGGCGAGGTGACGCAGGAGTCGATTGCCGATTACCTGAGCTCGGGTCGCTCACGCGGCAGCAAGGGCATCATCGTCTCGCCGGCGGAGGTGGCGCAGGCGTCGTAGGACGTTAACTGTAGGAGCGAGCTTGCTCGCGAACCACCCCCCCCCCGCCGACCCAGTTAGCGAGCAAGGACCAGGCGCCCCCGCGATCCAACGAAAAAACCCCGCAAGGCAATTCAGCCGATGCAATTTGTCGGCCCCGACACCAAAAA
>NZ_JBGLYK010000296.1:0-5483 GCF_047304025.1 Pseudomonas sp. Pseusp97
CGCCCGCCGCTTCTATCGGCGCACTCGGTAGCTCGCCCAGCGGCAGACGGCCCCGGTTTGTCCAGCGCAACGGCACCTCCGGCAGTTGCGCCGCCAGGGCCGCACGCGTCGCGTCATCCAGCGCTTCGGACTTGTTCATCAGCAGCAGCGCCGCCTCGCCCAGCGCCAGCCGTTGCGCTTCAGGCAAAGGCTGCCCGGCGGCCAGCGCGGCGGCATCCAGCACCATCACCAGCGGCTGCACGGCCAGCACACCCTGCCAGGGCGCGGCGCGCAGTTGCGCCAGCAGTTGCGCGGGATGGCCGAGGCCGGAGGGCTCGATGAACAGCCGCTGCGGCCGGGCCTTGCGCAGCAGGCGGCCGAGGCCGACCTGGAACGGCGCGCCATTCACGCAGCACAGGCAGCCGCCGGCGACTTCGCCCAGGGCGATGCCGTCCTCGTCGCGGGACAACAGCGCGGCATCGAGGCCGACCTGGCCGAATTCGTTGACCAGCACGGCCCAGCGCTCGCCCGCCGGGCGTTGCGCCAGCAAGTTCTGCAGCAGGCTGGTCTTGCCCGCCCCGAGGGGGCCGGCGATGAGATGAGTCGGGATCTGCTTCAACATTCGCCCATGGTGCCGCCTGACGCTCGCCGGGAAAAGCGCTAGAGTCGCGGCTTCGTCAGACCAACCCCGGATCGATCATGCGCCTGCTGCTGCCTCTCGCCCTCGCCTGCCTGCCCCTGCTCGCCCACGGCGAGGCCTGCGTGGTGCATACCCAGGGCAAGGACATCGACGTGAAGGTCTGCCAGCAGAACCGCACCATTCCGGAAAAACTCTTCCGCGAGGGCTTCTGCCAGCCGCAGCTGAAAGACCAGAAGGTCGAGGTGACCTTCGCCGAAAACTGCCCCAGCGGCGCCTTCGGCGTCTGCGAGAACGCCCAGACCCAGGGCGTGCCTTACCGCCAGGACATCCACTACTACGGCGTGGCCAGCGACGCGCGCGTCCTCCAGCCGTTCTGCGAACAGCAGAGCAACGGCCGCTGGAGCAGACCGCAGTAACGGTCATCGCCTTGTCATACGGCTCGGGCTTACTGTCCGCGGGTACCTCACACCCTCCCGGCACCCCACGCCGGACATGATCTTGGTGAATCGGGCCGCTCTCCCCGGGTGGCCCATTTTTTTGCCCGTTCCCAGCCTGCCAATTACGTGGGAGCGGACTCCGTCCGCGATCGTTCACAGCCACTGCGCATTCCAGAAAGGATAATCCCCTACTCGCTCAACCAAACGGGACCGCAATGGATTGGCGACGATGTATCGCGCGATGGACAGCACCTCCACATCGTTGCGCAAAGCGTGATCGTGATATCCCGCAGCCCATAACGCTCCTCGTCTTCCGTGATGCTCATTGAGGCAACGGGCGCTTCTTTGGGTCTGCTCACGGGTCAACCTCCGTGCAGAGGCATGACTATCGCGGACGGAGTCTGCTCTGCCTGGAGAGTCCTGCGCGGCCCTCAGCCCTCTCCCCCCGCCCTCTCCCTGAAGGGAGAGGGAGCCGTCCGGTATCGCCGGTCACCACGGAGTTTCGCTTGATGCCGATCAGTCCCCTCTCCCTTCAGGGAGAGGGTTAGGGAGAGGGAATCCCGGGCACGGCATTTCGAGAAGACAGTTGCTCCTACGCGGTGGACGGGTCTGGAGCGGATGTAGGCGAATTTAGATGAGCATCAGGCGCCAGCCTCCCAGGGCTCGAAAGGATCGGGCAGGCGCTTCCACGCGGTGGTGCCGGCGGCCATTTCGTCGTCGTCCAGCAGGCAATGGTCCAGTTCGCCGAACAGCCGGGCGAAGTCGAGGTTCTGGCCGATGAACACCAGCTCCTGGCGACAATCGCCGCTGTCTTCGTGCCAGTGGCGCAGCACGCCCTGCAGCTCGGTGGTGTCCTGCGGCCAGTGTTCGCGCGGGACGAAGCGCCACCAGCGCCCGGCCAGGCCATGGCGCATCAGGCCGCCGGCCTGGGACCAACTGCCCGCCTCGCGGTAGCGGCTGGCGAGCCAGAAGAAGCCCTTGGAACGCAGCAGTCGGCCATTGCTCCAGGGCTGCGCGAGGAAGTCATGGAAACGCTGCGGATGGAAGGGCCGGCGCGCCCGGTAGACATCCGAAGAGATGCCGTAGGCCTCGGTCTCCGGCAGGTGCTCGCCGCGCAGCTCCTTGAGCCAGCCTGGCGCCCGCTCGGCGCGCTGGAAGTCGAAACGACCAGTGTCGAGGATGGTCGCCAGCGGCACCTGGCCCATGACCATGGGCTGGATATCGGCGTCGGGGTTGAGCCGGCGCAGGATCGCCAGCAGCTCGTCGCGCTCGGCGCTGCCGATCAGGTCGATCTTGCTCACCAGGATCACGTCGGCGAACTCCACCTGCTCCACCAGCAGGTCGCTGAGCGAGCGCTCGTCGTCCTCGCCGAGGGTTTCGCCACGCTCGGCGAGGCTGTCGGCGCCCTGGTAGTCGGCGAGGAAGTTCAGCCCATCGACCACCGTGACCAGCGTGTCCAGCCGCGCCAGGTCCGACAGGCTGCGACCCTGCTCGTCGCGGAAGGTGAAGGTCTCGGCCACCGGCAGCGGCTCGGAGATGCCGGTGGACTCGATCAGCAGATAGTCGAAGCGGCCTTCGCTGGCGAGGCGGCTGACCTCTTCCAGCAGGTCCTCGCGCAGGGTGCAGCAGATGCAGCCGTTGCTCATCTCCACCAGGCGTTCCTGGCCACGGTTGAGGCTGACATCGCGCTGCACCTCGCGGCCGTCGATGTTGATTTCGCTCATGTCGTTGACGATGACGGCGACCTTGAGGTCCTCGCGGTTCTTCAGCACGTGGTTGAGCAGCGTGCTCTTGCCGGCGCCGAGAAAGCCGGACAGGACGGTGACGGGAAGTGGGGCGTTCACGGTGGGTTTCTCCAGGGAATTCAGGCTTCGCGGACGTGCAGTTCGCGCCGTTCCTGGCGCTCCTTGGCTTCGATGCAAAGCGAGGCGGTGGGGCGCAGCAGCAGACGGCGCAGGCCGATCGGTTCGCCGGTTTCCGCGCACCAGCCATAGTCGCCCTGGGCCAGGCGCTCCAGCGCCTGGTCGATCTTGTCGAGCAGCTTCTTCTCCCGCTCCAGCAGACGCAGTTGCCATTGGCGCGACTCCTCGCGGCTGGCGACATCGGCCTCGTCGCTGGCCCGCTCGGTGTCCTGCAGCGCCTGGAATTCCTCGTCGATGCGTCCCTGCAGCTCGTCGCGCTGCTCCAGCAGCAGTGCGCGGAAATAGCCCTGTTGCGCCTCGCTCATGTAGGCCTCGCCGGGCTGGGCGAGCAGTTCCTGTTCGGTCATGACCGTCTCCGTAAGGGAGTGATCTTTTATGTTATATTATAACAATGCATTCTCTGCAATGGAGAGTCGACAACCGCTTTCTGCCGTGCGATACCCATGCTCCGCTCCCGCCGCCTGCCGAGACTTCCGATGCTGCGCCGCGCCCTTCTGCTCTGCCTGTTCGCGCCCTTCGCCTTCGCCAGCGGGTCCGCACCGCTGCCCTTCCCCGGCGAGGAACCGGCGCGCTGCGCCTGGTCGGCTTCGGTGCTCGCCTGCATGGACGATTCAGGGAATCTCTACAGCGTCGCCACCCACGGCCACGACACCTACCTGCGCGGCTTCGAGGCGAGCAGCGGACGGCGCTGGGCGCAGACCGGCACGCGCTACGGCAGCCTGACCTTCTTCAGCGGGGTGACCAGCGATGGGCAGGTGTGGGTCGGCACCAGCCGCGGCATCGGCTGGACCAACATCAGCCGCTTCAGCAGTTCCACGGGAGACAGCGCGCGACTGACCTGCGGCCGGGTCAGCGGCTGCAGGCAGCACGATCACTGACGAGCCCATTGCGGGATCGTCCGGAAGCAAATACGTTATATTATAACAATTGCCGACCGTGACCCGCCCATGACCGCCCTGCTCCCCGATATCGCCTGCCAATCCACCCGCCTGCCCATCCCGCTCGACTGGGTCGGCATGCAGGGCATCGCCGTGCCCCTGCGTATTGCTGGCGAGCGCGTTGCCGCCCATGCCGACGCCGGTGTCAGCCTCGACGAAGCCGAGGCACGCGGCATCCACATGTCGCGGCTGTACCTGGCACTGGAAGCCTTGGCGGAGGAGGAACTGTCACCGCAGCTGCTGCGAGGATTGCTGCAGCAGTTCCTGCGCAGCCACGCGCAGCTCTCCCGACGTGCGAGCCTGGCGCTGCGTTTCGAACTGCTGCTGCGGCGCCCGGCGCTGGTCAGCCCGCTGAGCGGCTGGAAGCGCTACGCCTGCGAGGTCCACGCGCAGCTCGAGGACGATGCGCTGCAACTGGAGTTGCGCCTGAGCCTGCCCTACTCCTCGACCTGCCCGTGCTCGGCGGCACTGGCACGCCAGCTGATCCAGGAGCGCTTCGACGCCGACTTCGCCAGCCGGCCGCTGAGGGCCAACGAGGTTCGCGCCTGGCTCGGCAGCCCGCAGGGCATTGTCGCCACGCCGCACAGCCAGCGCAGCGAAGCGCGGCTGCACCTGCGGCTCGACCCGGCCGCGCAGGCCTTCGCTTTCAGCGAGCTGATCGACCACGCCGAAGAAGCCCTCGGCACCGCCGTGCAGACGGCAGTGAAGCGCGCCGATGAACAGGCATTCGCCCTGGCCAACGGGCAGAACCTGATGTTCTGCGAGGACGCCGCGCGCCGGCTGCACCGTGCACTGGTGCAGCGTGAAGAGGTGTCCGGCTTCGAAGTGCGCGTGGTGCATGCTGAAAGCCTGCACGCCCACGATGCGGTGGCGGTGAGCCGCTGGGTACGCGACTAGGCGCCGAGGTCGAGCGCCAGAAGGATCTGGTCGCGGCACTGGATGCCGTTCTCGTGGATCGGCTCGGGGTAATGCCGCACGAAGTGATCCGGGTCGATGCCGACGATGCGGAAACCCACCCGCTGGTACAGGCCGAGCTGGGCCAGGCTGGAGTTGCCGGTAGCGATGGTCAGGCGCTGCAGGCCGGCCTCTCGCGCCTGCTCGATGGCCGCCTGCAGCAGGCGCCGGCCCAGTCCGCGCTCCTGCCATTCGTCTTCCACCGCGAGGCTGGTGATCTCGGCGACGCCGGGCTCGCGGGGAGTCAGCGTCAGCACGCCGCGCACGGAGTCCGCCTCGCTCAGCGCCAGCAGGCGGGAATCGCCCAGGTAGCTCTCGATCTGCTCGCGGCTGGGGTCGGCCTTGAGCAACAGCGACCAGGGCGCCTGCGCGGGCGAGAGTTCGACGAGGGACAGGTCCGGGAAGAAATTCACCATGATTCATCTACCAAAGAGTCAGTGGGGAAAGGGGGTTTAGCCTCCCGGGCGACTCGATGCAAGCCTTTTGCCCCACGCCGGAAACGCATCGGGCCCCGCCACCCCGGGCCCCGGGGGGGGCGCGGGAAAACCGCACGGGGGGATTTAACCGCGGGGGCCAGGCCCCCAGGGGGCGCCCGGCCGGGGGGGGGTGGGGG
>NZ_JBGLYK010000297.1:0-5439 GCF_047304025.1 Pseudomonas sp. Pseusp97
TTCAGGAGGCCTCGTTGAAGCGGAGTTTCAGGGGTTGAGCGACATGGATGTCGCGAGAGCGTTGTCGGGCCAGGGATGGCCCGTCAACGCGTGCCCCTGAAACTTCGCTTCAACGAGGGAATTTTTCGCCTAGGCGAAAAACCGGATGGAGGGGCAAGACCTTTTGGTTCCTTTTGGGGCGTTTGCCAAAAGGGACTCGCCGAGAGGCGAAACCAAATCTCCCCGCACACACCGAAGCGACGCTGAACGCCCGACAGAAAGGCAAGGTACCCGCCCGACCTCAAACCATCGGCGTACAACCGCGAACGGTTGTTCGCCCTACGCTTCTTTGGTCAAGTCGATGGTTCGCTGCGAAGCGAAACCGATCGCGGACAGAGTCCGCTCCTACCCGAAATATCGGGCCAGGGCGCGCCCTCTCCTCCGCCCGGCTCCGAAGGGAGCGGAAGCCGCCCGTGCCGGCTGACGCTCCGGTTTCATCCCGCTCCGAACCAGTCCCTCTCCCTTCAGGGAGAGGGTCAGGGAGAGGGCGAACCACCACGCAAGAGTTGATGTAGCGGACCCTGTCCGCGAACGGGGTGCGCTTCTCGCCGGAGCTACCGGTTTACGTCGCTCGGGATTTCGCTGACAAGGTCCGCTCCTACACGGGGACGCCGCAACGTGGGCCGAAAGCGCAGGTCAGTCCCGATACCCCGGCGCCACCCGATCCAGCATCCTCAGCAGCGCCGCCCAGGCCAGGTCGTAACCATCCGGGTCGCTCAGCTCGCCTTCCGCCAGCGGCCGCGCCGGGGCGTTGAATTGCTGTTCGGTGTGCCGGCAAACCTCCTCCGGCGGGATCACCAGCTCGCCGCCCGCCTGGGCCGCCAGCTGGATGTCGCAGGCCTTCTCCAGGTAGTACATGCGCAGGAATGCCTGCTGCACGGTCTGCCCCACCGTGAGCAGGCCGTGGTTGCGCAGCAGCAGGCCGAAGTGGTCGCCCAGGTCGCGCACCAGGCGCTCCTGCTCGTCCATCGACAGGGCGATGCCTTCGTAGTCGTGGTAGCCGAGCCGGCCGTAGAACTCCAGGGAAATCTGGTTCAGCGGCAGCAACCCGCAAGCCTGCGCCGCCACCGCGCAGCCGGCGCGGGTATGGGTGTGCAGCACGCACCGCGCATCGTCACGCGCTCCGTGGATGGCACTGTGGATCACGAAGCCGGCCGGGTTGACCTTGTACGGCGACGGCTCCACGGCGTGGCCGCTCAAGTCGATCTTCACCAGGCTGGAGGCGGTGATCTCGTCGAACATCAGGCCGTAGGGGTTGATCAGGAAATGGTGTTCGGGACCGGGGATGCGCACCGAGATGTGGGTGAAGATCAGGTCGGTCATGCGGTAGTGGGCGATCAGGCGGTAACAGGCCGCCAGCTCCTCGCGCAGCTTCCATTCCTCGGGCGAACAGGTGGCGCGGCTGGGCGCCTGCAGCGACGTCATGGTGTACTTCTCCTCAAGGCAGGAAGGCGCCGGGGCACCAAGGCCCCGGCGTCACGGTCACGTCTCGATCATTGCGCGGCCCAGGCGTTGAAGCGCTCTTCCAGCTCCTCGCCGTGGTCGACCCAGAACTCATCGTCCATCGCCAGGCCCTGGGGCAGGTTCTGCGTGGAGGTCGGCACCCAGCCGGCGAGGTCGGACGGCAGGCGCTCGGCGGCCTGCTTGTTGGTCGGACCATACGCAATGTGCTTCACGTAGTCGACCTGGGCATCGGGCTGGTTGGCGAAGGCGATGAAGCGCTTCGCCGAGTCGACGTGCTGCGAGCCCTTGATGATCGCCCAGTAGTCCATGCCGTACAGGCTTCCCGGCCAGATCAGCTGCAGGTTGCGCCCGCCCTTGTAGGCATCGGCGATGCGCCCGGTGTAGGTGGTCGTCATGACCACGTCACCAGCGGCAAGCCACTGGGCCGGTTGGGCGCCGGCTTCCCACCACTGCACGTAGGGCTTGATCTGGTTGAGCTTGGCGAAGGCGCGGTCGACACCGGCCTTGGTGCCCAGCTGTTTGTAGACGTCGGCGGGCTTCACGCCGTCGGCCATCAGGGCGAATTCCAGGTTGTAGATGGCGCGCTTGCGCAGGCCGCGCTTGCCGGGGAATTTCTGCACATCCCAGAAATCCGTCCAGGACTGCGGCGCCGGCTTGAGCTTGTCGGCGTCATAGGCGATGGCCACGCCCCAGACCAGCGCGGCCGAGCCGCAATCCTTGGCGGCATTGGGGATCAGCTGATCCTTGCCACCGATCTGCTGCCAGTCCAGCGGCACGAACAGGCCTTCGTCGCAGCCGCGGGCCAGGTCCGGGCCCTCGATCTGCACCACGTCCCAGTCGGCGTGGCCGGTGTCGGCCATCACCTTGATGCGCGCCATTTCGCCGTTGTATTCGCTCTGGGTCACACCAACCCCGGACTGCTTGCTGAAGGGCTGGAAGAAGGCGGCGTCCTGCGCCTTCTGGCCCGCGCCGCCGTAGCCGACCACCACCATGTTCTCGGCGGCCTGAACAGCTCCGCCACAGAGCCCGAGGGCCAGCAGCAGCGGCGAGACGGCGGTCTTGAGGAAGGAGCGCTTGTGGCAGTTGTTGCGGTGGAAAGTCATCGAGCATACCCCCAGTCGTAGGTGGCAATGGGCGCAGCCGGGATGGCCGCGCGCACGCTGGACGGGCGCGCAGGAACAACGGGCAGAGGGATATCGATTGCCAGCGGGTGGGCCCGCCATGCGAGGGGGGACCGTACGGGACGGTTCATGCGCCTCTCCTCTTGTAGTTGTTGTGGAGCACGTCGCGGTTGCTCCGGAAGAGTCCGGAAGCGGAATCGAAACTACCCAGTCACTTTTAAAAAAACAAGTTGATTTTTTACTGGCGGTAAATTTCCATAGCCACAAGTTAAACAACATTGGCTCAGACACCATTGCCAGTTTCAGGAGAAGCCGCCGTGTCCCAGGTCCGTCACTTCCAGCAATCCGCCCTGCAGTTCCAGCCCTACGGTGGGCAGGACGCCGAACGCGCCGCCATCTGCCGGCTGATCGGCCCGGCGGACAGCGAAACCATGGGCGCGGGCCTGGCCCGCTTCGACGGCGTCTCCATCGAATGGACGGTGCTCTACGACGAGCTGATCGTGGTGCTGGAAGGCAACTTCCGCCTGCGTCTGGCCGACCAGGTGATCGACGCCAAGCCGGGCGACGTGATCTGGGTCCCCGAACGCACGCCGCTGGCCTACGAAGGCGAGAAGGCTTGCGTGTTCTACGCGCTGTATCCGGTGGACTGGCAGGCGCGCAACGCCTGAGTCCGCTCTCCGGCCGCACGACGCGGCCGGCGCTTCGAAGTCGCCACAAGCTGCACCACAACAAGAATCCGGAGTTGCCCGATGAGCCAGTTCCCCCACCTCTTCAGCCCCTTGAGCATTCGCGGCAAGACGCTGAAGAACCGCATCATGTCCACCGGGCACGACACTTCGATGCCCACCGACAACCTGGTCAACGACCAGCTGGTGGCCTACCACACCGCCCGCGCCAAGGGCGGCGTCGGCCTGATCGTGCTGCAGGTCGCCGGCGTGCACGACAGCGCCCGCTATACCTCACACGTGCTGATGGCCACCGATGACGAGTGCATCCCCGGCTACCGGCGCATCGCCGAGGCCTGCCACGCCGAAGGCACCGTGGTGCTGTCGCAGGTGTTCCACCCCGGCCGGGAAATCATGGAGTCGAGCGACGGCCTGCTGGCCGTGGCCTACGCGCCGTCCGCCTCGCCCAACGAGCGCTTCCGGGTGATGCCCCGCGAGCTGAGCCAGGCGATGATCGACGAGATCGTCCAGGGCTACGCCGCCGCCGCGCGCCGCCTGCACGCTGCCGGCATCGACGGCGTGGAAGTGGTCGCCAGCCACGGCTACCTGCCGGCGCAGTTCCTCAACCCACGGGTGAACCGTCGCAGCGACGGCTATAACGGCGACCTCGACGCGCGCCTGCGCTTCACCCGCGAAGTGATCGCCGCCGTGCGCGCCGCCACTGACGCGGAGTTCATCATCGGCCTGCGCATCTCCGCCGACGAGCGCGACCCGGAAGGCCTCACCGAAGACGAATCACTGCAGGCGGTGAAGTCCCTGCAGAACGAACTGGACTACGTGCACATAGTGGCCGGCACCTCGGCCTCGCTGGGCGGCGCCATCCACATCGTCCCGCCGATGGCCATTGAAGCGGCCTACCTGGCCAACGAGGCCGGCATCTTCAAGCGCAACCTGGAAATCCCGCTGTTCGTCACCGGGCGCATCAACCAGCCGCAGGAAGGCGAGCTGATCGTCGCCCGCGGCCAGGCGGATGCCTGCGGCATGACCCGCGCGCTGATCTGCGACCCGAAGATGCCGAGCAAGACCGAAAGCGGCCACGTCGAGGACGTGCGCGCCTGCATCGCCTGCAACCAGGCGTGCATCGGCCACTTCCACCGCGGCTACCCGATTTCCTGCATCCAGCACCCGGAGACCGGCCGCGAGCTGATCTACGCCGAACGCCAGATGGCCGCCCAGCGCAAGCGGGTGCTGGTAGTCGGCGGCGGGCCCGCCGGCATGAAGGCTGCCGCCGTCGCGGCGCAGCGCGGCCATGACGTCACCCTCTGCGAAGCCACCGGCCAGCTCGGCGGGCAGGTCAACCTCGCCCAGTTGCTGCCGCGCCGCGCGGAGTTCGGCGGCGCCTCCACCAACCTGCAGCGCGAGATGCAGCTGGCCGGCGTCGAAGTGCGCCGCAACACCCGCGTCGACCGCGCACTGGTGGAAGCCGAGCGCCCGGACGTGGTCATAGTCGCCACCGGCGCCAAACCCTATCGCCCGCCTTATGAGGAAGCCGGCGAGCTGCAGGTAGTGGACGCCTGGCAGGTGCTGCGCGGCGAAGTGAAACTGGGCCGCTCGGTGCTGGTCACCGACTGGCGCGCCGACTGGATCGCCCCCGGCATCGCCGAGCGCCTGGTACGCGACGGCCACCAGGTCCACCTGGCGGTGAACGGCACCCACGCCGGCGAAAGCCTGCCGCTCTATGTCCGCGACCACCTGGCCGGCGAGCTGCACCGCCTGGGCATCGCCATCACCCCTTACGCGCGCCTGTACGGGGTCGACGACAGCACTGTGTACCTGCAGCACACCGCCAGCGGCGAGCCGATGCTGGTGGAAAACATCGACACCCTGGTGCTCTGCCAGGGCCACCAGCCGGTGGATGAACTCGCCGACGAGATCGCCGACCTCGCCGAAGTCTGCCGCATCGGCGACTGCCTGGCGCCGCGCACGGCGGAGGAAGCCATCTACGAGGGACTCAAGGCCGGTTGGGCGATCTGAGCCGCGGTTGAATGAGGCCGCTCCGGCCTTCCCGGCTTGCGCCTGAGTAGGATGGCGTGGAGCGGCGCGGTAACCCAAGAGGGCAGGGCAGCGGCAGCAAGGGGTTAGGGTCGGTT
>NZ_JBGLYK010000298.1:0-5433 GCF_047304025.1 Pseudomonas sp. Pseusp97
TAGCCGAACAGCTCGGTCTCGGCCATGGATTCGGGCAGGCCGGCGCCTTCGAAGGCGCGCGCCCGGAAGGCAAGCTCGGCCTGCTGGAGTTGACCGCCGGCGGCACGCTGTTCCTCGACGGCGTCGGCGAGATGAGCCCGCGCCTGCAGGCCAAGTTGCTGCGCTTCCTGCAGGACGGCTGCTTCCGCCGCGTGGGCAGCGACGAGGAGGTTTACCTGGACGTGCGGGTGATCTGCGCGACCCAGGTGGACCTCTCCGAACTCTGCACCAAGGGCGAATTCCGCCAGGACCTCTACCACCGCCTCAACGTGCTGTCGCTGCACATCCCGCCGCTGCGCGAATGCCTGGACGGCCTGGAGCCGCTGGTCGAGCACTTCCTCGACCAGGCCAGCCGGCAGATCGGCTGCGCGCTGCCCAAGCTCTCGCCGCAGGCGCTGGATCGCCTGAGCCGCTACCACTGGCCGGGCAACGTGCGGCAGCTGGAGAACGCACTGTTCCAGGCGGTCTCGCTGTGCGAAGGCGGCACCATCCGCCCCGAGCACATCCGCCTGCCCGATTACGGCGCGCCGCATCCGCTGGGGGACTTCTCCCTGGAAGGCGGGCTGGACGCCATCGTCGGCCGGTTCGAGCGGGCGGTGCTGGAGCGGCTCTACCGCGAGCACCCGAGCAGCCGGCAGTTGGGCAAGCGCCTGGGTGTGTCGCATACCACCATCGCCAACAAGCTCCGGATGCATGGGCTGGGGCAGAACGAGGAGTCCTGAGGCGCTGGCCAGCTCTTCGTAGGAGCGAGCTTGCTCGCGAACCACCCGGTGCCGGAGTGTGCTGCAGGGTTATCCGCGGATAACCCGTTCCGGGTTATTCGCCCTACGTGCTGCGGATGCATGGGTTGGGGCAGAGCGAGGAGACCTGAGGCGTTGGCCAGCTCTTCGTAGGAGCGAGCTTGCTCGCGAACCACCCGGCGCCAGTGCGCCCCTTTAGAAGCAGACCTTGTCCGCGATTCGGCCTTCCCCTCTCATGGGAGTCACGGCGAAGCATGTCCGTAGGATGGCGTGGAGCGCAGCGATACCCATCGATAGCCACGTGCCAGCGTTATCCGCCCTGAGCATTGAGGCCCTGGCAGTGTGCGGTTCGCGAGCAAGCTCGCTCCTACAGAAAGCCGATAGGGGGGAGCGAAACGGGCCGCCCTCCCTTCGTCCGGTCACCAGGTCCTGGGCCGATACCCCTTCACGCACGCGCGCACTTCATCGTCGATCACATTGCCCGGCTTGATGCAGTCGGCCAGCTTGCGCGGGCTGTCGCTGTAGGGGGAGGCGGCGGGGGCTGCCGGCAGACCCTGCGGAGTCATGCCCAGGCGAATCTGCAGCAGCACCCAGCGCTCCTGCAGCCAGAGCTGGCTGGCCGGGTTGCGCCACAGGGCGGTACCGGCCGCGAGAATCAGCAAGGGGATGAGGAACCAAAGCAGCGGCTTCACCAGCATCCGCCAGTTGCGCTTCGGGTCCTCGGGCGGCCTCTGCTTGTTCTGCTGCCTGACCTGCTCCCAGTAATAGTCTCGATCACGGTCGCTCATCGAGTGTCATCCAGCGGTTGCAAGCCTCAAGAGTAACGGCTGGCGCGACCTGCGGCGAAGCGCGATCAGCGGTCCTTGTGACGGGCTTCGCGCACCACCATATTGGTCTGCATGACTGCCCCTCGAACCTCCTCCCGCGCCAAGCGAGCCGATGTGCTGTCCGCCTTCCACCCGGCGGTGGCAGGCTGGTTCCGTGCGCACTTCGCGGCACCGACCCAGGCGCAGGTGCAGGCCTGGCCGGCGATCCAGGCGGGCGAATCGACCCTGGTCGCGGCCCCCACCGGTTC
Source organism: Pseudomonas sp. Pseusp97 (assembly GCF_047304025.1). Lineage (NCBI taxonomy): Bacteria > Pseudomonadati > Pseudomonadota > Gammaproteobacteria > Pseudomonadales > Pseudomonadaceae > Pseudomonas > Pseudomonas sp. Pseusp97. The sequence continues at coordinate 1,855 of NZ_JBGLYK010000298.1, forward strand.
GGGCAAGACGCTCACGGCGTTCATGGCCGCCATCGATGCCCTGGTCCGCGAAGGGCTGGCGAACGGCGGCGAGCTGCCCGACCGCACCAGCGTGGTCTACGTCTCGCCGCTCAAGGCGCTGTCCAACGACATCCGCATCAACCTCGAAGAGCCCCTCGCCGGCATCCGCGCCGCGCTGGTGGAGATGGGCTTGCCGGAGGTGGAAATCCGCACCGCGGTGCGTACCGGCGACACGACATCCGGCGAGCGCGAGGCCATGCGCCGGCGCGTGCCGCACATCCTGGTCACCACGCCGGAATCGCTCTACGTCCTGCTCGGCTCGGAATCCGGCCGCGCCATGCTGGCCGGCGCGCGCAGCGTGATAGTCGACGAAATCCATGCCATCGCCGCGAGCAAGCGCGGCAGCCATCTGGCGCTGTCGCTGGAGCGCCTGCAGGCACTGTGCGAGGGGCCGCTGGTGCGTATCGGCCTGTCTGCCACGCAGAAGCCCATCGAGGCGGTGGCGGGCTTCCTTGCCGGTCGCCACCAGGCCTGCCGCATCGTCGACATCGGCTACACCCGCCAGCGCGACCTGGGCCTGGAAGTGCCGGCGGCGCCGCTGGAAGCGGTGATGTCTCACGATGTCTGGGACAAGGTCTACGACCGTCTGGCCGAGCTGGCCAACCAACACCGCACCACACTCATCTTCGTCAACACCCGGCGCCTGTCCGAACGCATCACCCGGCATCTGGCCGAGCGCATCGGCGCCGGCTGGGTGGCGGCGCACCACGGCAGCCTGTCCAAGGAGCAGCGCCTGGGAGCCGAGCGGCGGCTCAAGGCCGGCCAGTTGCGCGTGCTGGTGGCCACCGCCTCGCTGGAGCTGGGCATCGACATCGGCGACGTGGAGCTGGTCTGCCAGATCAGCTCGCCGCGCTCCATCGCCGCCTTCCTGCAGCGCGTCGGTCGCTCCGGCCACAGCGTCGGCGGGACGCCCAAGGGACGTTTGTTCCCGACCTCGCGGGACGACCTGATCGAATGCGTGGCGCTGCTCGACAGCGTGCGCCGCAACGAGCTCGATACGTTGAGCATTCCCCATGCGCCACTGGACGTCCTGGCCCAGCAGATCATCGCCGAGGTGGCCTGCCGGGAATGGCAGGAGGACGCGCTGTTCGAACTTTTCACCGCGGCGCAGCCCTATGCCGAACTCGGCCGGGATAGCTTCGACGCCCTGCTGCGCACCCTGGCCGAGGGCTACACCAGCCGCAGCGGCCAGCGTGGCGCCTACCTGCACCGCGACGCCGTACACCAGCGCCTGCGCGGCCGGCGCGGCGCCAGGCTGGCGGCCGTGACCTCCGGCGGCACCATCCCCGAATCGGGCGATTACAGCGTGGTGCTGGAACCCCAGGGGCTCAACGTCGGCACGGTGAACGAGGACTTCGCCGTGGAAAGCCTGGCCGGCGACGTGTTCCAGCTGGGCAATGTCTCCTACCGCATCCTGCGCGTTGAGCCAGGGCGCGTGCGGGTTGAGGATGCCCACGGCCAGCCGCCGAACATTCCCTTCTGGCTCGGCGAAGCGCCCGGGCGCAGCGACGAGCTGTCCATCAGCGTCGCGCGCCTGCGCGGGCAACTGGACGAGCTGTTGGCCCAGGGGCAGGACGACCCCGAACCGCTGGCGCGCGCCAGGTATTCCACCAGCTGCCGCGCCGCGCCCTGGGCGCGCTGCCCACGCGCAGGACGCTGATCCTCGAACGCTTCTTCGACGAATCCGGCGGCATGCAGCTGGTCCTTCATTCGCCCTACGGCAGCCGCGTGAACCGCGCCTGGGGCCTGGCGTTGCGCAAGCGCTTCTGTCGCACCTTCAATTTCGAGCTGCAGGCTGCCGCCACCGAGGACGCCATCGTTCTCTCGCTGGCCACCAGCCACAGCTTTGCCTTGGACGAGGTGTGGCGCTACCTGCACTCCAACACTGCCGAGCAGGTGCTGATCCAGGCGCTGCTCGATGCGCCGCTGTTCGGCGTGCGCTGGCGCTGGAACGCCGCCACCGCGCTGGCACTGCCGCGTTTTTCCGGTGGCCGCAAGGTGCCGCCGCCGCTGCAGCGCATGCGCAGCGAAGACCTGCTGGCCTCGGTGTTCCCGGACCAGGTTGCGTGCCTGGAAAACATCGTCGGCGAGCGCGAGATTCCCGATCATCCCCTGGTGGTGCAGACCCTCGACGATTGCCTGCACGAGGCGATGGACAGCCAAGGCTGGCTCGACCTGCTGCGGCGCATGGAGCGCGGCGAGATCACCCTGCTGGCGCGCGACCTGCCGGCACCGTCGCCGCTGGCGGCGGAGGTGCTGTCGGCCAGTCCCTACGCCTTCCTCGACGACGCGCCGCTGGAAGAGCGCCGCACCCAGGCGGTGCAGAGCCGCCGCTGGACCGACCCGGAAAGCGCCGATGACCTCGGCGCGCTGGATGCCGAAGCCATCGCCGCGGTGCGCGCCGAGGTCTGGCCGCAGGCGCGCGATGCCGACGAGATGCACGAGGCGCTGACCGGCCTGGGCGGCGTCCGCGATAGCGAAGCGCGGGCCGATGAAGGCTGGCCGCAGCTGCTCAAATCGTTGGCCAAGGCGGGCCGGGCGACCTGCCTGCAACTGCCCGCCGGCGAAGTCTGGGTGGCGGCGGAGCGGCTGAGCCAGTGGCAGGCAATGCATCCGCAGGTGACAGCCAGACCCGTGCTCGACCTGCCGCCGGCGTTGCGTGAAACCTGCACGGCGGAGGAGGCGCGAGTGGAATTGGTGCGGGCGCGCCTGACCGGTTTCGGCCCGCGCCTGCTGCGTGAACTGGCGGAGGACCTGGGCATTTCCGCCAGCGATAGCGCTTTCGCCCTGGCCACCCTGGAGCGCGAGGGCTACGTACTGCGCGGTCGCTTCACGCCCGGCGCGAGCGAGGAGGAGTGGTGCGAGCGCCACCTGCTGGCGCGCATCCACCGCTACACGGTCAAGCGCCTGCGCCGGGAGATCGAACCGGTGGCGCGGGCCGACTTCATGCGCTTCCTGTTCGACTGGCAGCGGGTTTCCGCCGGCACGCGGATGCGCGGCGCGGAGTCGCTGGCCGGCGTGCTCAGCCAGCTGGAAGGCTTCCAGGCGGCGGCCAGTGCCTGGGAGAGCGACCTGCTGCCCAGCCGCGTGGCCGATTACGGAATCAACTGGCTGGACGACCTGTGCCGCGCTGGCCGCATCGTCTGGGCGCGGCTGCCGGGGCGTACGGTGGCCAAGGGCCGTGGCGGCCCGTTGAAAAGCACGCCGATCGTGCTGCTGCCGCGCGCACAGATGGCGCAGTGGAGCGTGCTGAGCGCGGGGCAGGCGGATGCCGAGCTTTCCGCAAAGGCCAACAAGGTGCTGGATGTGCTCAAGGAGCACGGCGCGTCTTTCTTCGAGGAACTGGCCAGCGACAGTCACCTGCTGCGCACCGAGCTGGAAACGGTGCTGGGTGAGCTGGTCGCGGCGGGGCGGGTAAATGCCGACAGCTTCGCCGGCCTGCGTGCCCTGCTGATGCCGGCGGCGCGCCGTCACCCGTCACGGCGGTCGCGCACGCCGCTGTTCGGCATGGCCGATGCC
>NZ_JBGLYK010000299.1:0-5332 GCF_047304025.1 Pseudomonas sp. Pseusp97
GCGACGCACGCGGCCGAACAGGTCGACTTCCCAGATCATGTCCAGCCCCAGGTCGTAGCGCTCCTGGTTGACCCGGTCCTCGGTCTGGCCGGGCACCTGGCCCTTGCCGACCTGGCCTTCGGCGCGACTGGTGACCGTGGGGAAACGGTCATTGGCGACGTCGTCGCGGATCGCCCGCGAAGCCAGCACGCGGGCATAGGCCACGCGCAGCTCGCGGTTTTCCTTCAGCGCCTGGTCGACCAGCTGGGTCAGCACCGGGTCGTCGAACTGCTTCCACCAGGCGTCCTCGAAGCGGTTGCGGTCGTAGTCCTGCGCCTGGGCGTTGCTGTCCAGTTGGGCCGGCGCGGTGTCCGGCTTCTGGTAGTCGGGGCCGACCATGCACGCGCTGAGGGCCAGCGCGAGCAGGGTGGGGACGAACAGTTTCACGGCATTCCTGCTCATAGCATTGATGGTGATGACGCTCATGCCTGGTGGGCCTCGCTGTTGTTAGGTTGGCTCTGGGCGATGCGCGCCTGGTGCGCCTGTTTCTTCGCTTCACGGGCTTCCATGAGGCGGCGGATCAGCACATAGAAGACCGGGGTCAGCAGCAGGCCGAAGAAGGTCACGCCGAGCATCCCGGAGAACACCGCGACACCCATGGCATGGCGCATTTCGGCGCCGGCGCCGGACGACAGCACCAGGGGCACCACGCCCATGATGAAGGCGATGGAGGTCATCAGGATCGGCCGCAGACGCAGGCGGCAGGCTTCCAGGACCGCGCTCAGGCGGTCCATGCCTTCGTCCTGCTTGTCCTTGGCGAACTCGACGATCAGGATCGCGTTCTTGCACGCCAGGCCCACCAGTACGATCAGGCCGATCTGGGTGAAGATGTTGTTGTCGCCACCGGACAGGATCACCCCGGCGATGGCCGACAGCAGGGTCATCGGCACGATCAGGATCACCGCCAGCGGCAGGCCCCAGCTCTCGTACAGCGCGGCCAGCACCAGGAAGGCGAGCAGCACGCAGAGCGGGAACACGTAGATCGCGGAGTTGCCGGCGAGGATCTGCTGGTAGGTCAGCTCGGTCCATTCGTAGGTCATGCCATTGGGCAATTCCTGCTTGAGCAGGCGCTCGATGGCGGCCTCGGCCTGGCCGGAGCTGTAGCCCGGTGCGGCGGCGCCGTTGATCTCGGCGGTGATGAAGCCGTTGTAGTGCATCACGCGGTCGGGGCCGGCGGTGTCGCTGATCTTGATGAAGGTGGCCAGCGGGACCATTTCACCCAGGTTGTTGCGCACCTTCAGCTGGCCGATCTGCTCGGGTTCGAGACGGAACTGCTGCTCGCCCTGGACGTTCACCTGGTAGGTGCGGCCGAAGCGGTTGAAGTCGTTCGCGTACAGCGAGCCCAGGTAGACCTGCAGGGTGTCGAAGATGTCGCTGATCGCAACCCCGTGGGTTTTGGCCTTCTCGCGGTCGATGGCGGCATCCACCTGCGGCACGTTCACCTGGTAGCTGGTGAACACCGACATGGGGTTCAGCTCCGGCAGCGCGCGGGCCTTGTTGAGGATGTTCTGGGTCTGTGCGTAGAGCTCCTCGTAACCGGCGTTGCCACGGTCCTCGATCTGCAGGCGGAAGCCGCCGATGGTGCCCAGCCCCTGTACCGGCGGTGGCGGGAAGATCGCGATGTAGGCGTCCTGGATATCGGCGAACTGCTTGTTCAGCTCGGCGGCGATCTCGTTGGCCGACATGCCCGGACCTTTACGCTCGCTGAAGTCCTTGAGCGGGGTAAAGACGATGCCGCTGTTGGGGCTGTTGGTGAAGCCGTTGATCGACAGGCCGGGGAAGGACACGGTGTGCTCGATGCCCGGATGCTTGCCGGCGATTTCCGACATGCGCTTGATCACCGCTTCCGTGCGGTCCAGCGTGGCGGCGTCGGGCAGTTGCGCGAAAGCCACCAGGTACTGCTTGTCCTGCTGCGGCACGAAGCCGGTGGGTGTACTGGAGAAGCCCAGGTAGGTCAGGCCGATCAACCCCGCATAAAGCAGCAGCGCGATGGAGCTGCCGCGCAGCACGCGGGTGACGGTGCCGACGTAGCCGTGGCTGGCGCGGTCGAAGAAGCGGTTGAACGGCCGGAACAGCCAGGCGCCCAGCAGCTTGTCGAGCAGCACCGAGAAGCGGTCCTTCGGCTCGTGGTGCCCCTTGAGCAGCACGGCGGAGAGCGCCGGCGACAGGGTCAGCGAGTTGAACGCGGAGATCACCGTGGAAATCGCGATGGTCAAGGCGAACTGCCGGTAGAACTGCCCGGTGAGGCCGGAGATGAACGCGGTGGGAATGAACACGGCGCAGAGCACCAGCGCGGTGGCGATGATCGGTCCGGTCACTTCCTTCATGGCGCGCTTGGTCGCCTCGACGGGCGTGAGGCCCAGCCCGATGTTCCGCTCGACGTTCTCCACCACCACGATGGCGTCGTCCACCACGATGCCGATGGCCAGCACCAGGCCGAACAGCGACAGCGCGTTGAGCGAGAAGCCGAAGGCGTGCATCACTGCGAAGGTACCGATCAGCGACACCGGCACGGCGGCCAGCGGGATGATCGAGGCGCGCCAGGTCTGCAGGAACAGCACGACCACCAGCACCACCAGGATCAGGGCTTCGAACAGGGTATGCACCACCGCTTCGATGGAGCCGCGGACGAAGATGGTCGGGTCATAGACGATGGAGTAGTCCACGCCCTGCGGGAAATCCTTCTTCAGCTCGGCCATCTTCTCGCGCACCAGGTTGGAGATGGCGATGGCGTTGGAACCGGGACGCTGGAAGATCGGGATGGCGACCGCCGGCTGGTTGTCCAGCAGCGAGCGCAGGGCGTACTGGCTGGAGCCGAGCTCGACCCGGGCGATGTCCTTCAGGCGGGTGATCTCGCCGTCCGGGCCGCTGCGGATGATGATGTTCTCGAACTCTTCCTCGGTAACCAGGCGGCCCTGGGTGTTGATCGACAGCTGGAAGCTGGTGTCGCTGGGTGAGGGCGGGGCGCCCAGGGCACCGGCGGCCACCTGGCGGTTCTGCTCGCGGATCGCGGCGACCACGTCGGTGGCGGTCAGGTTGCGCGAGGCGACCTTGTTCGGGTCCAGCCAGACGCGCAGGGAGTAGTCGCCCATGCCGAACAGCTGAACATCGCCCACGCCGTCCAGGCGCGCCAGCTCATCCTTGATGTTGAGGATGGCGTAGTTGGACAGGTAGAGCATGTCGTAGCGGTTATCCGGCGAGGTCAGGTGCACGACCATGGTCAGGTCGGGCGAGGCCTTGTCGACGGTGATGCCGATCCGCGTGACTTCCTCGGGCAGCTTGGGCTGCGTGCGGGTGACGCGGTTCTGCACCTGCACCTGCGCGTTGTCCAGGTCAGTGCCCAGGGCGAAGGTGATGGTCAGGGTCATCTTGCCGTCGGCGGTGGACTGCGAGGACATGTAGAGCATGTTCTCGACGCCGGTGATGGCCTGCTCCAGCGGCGCGGCGACGGTCTCGCCGATCACCTTGGGGTTGGCGCCGGGGAAGTTGGCGCGCACGACCACGGTGGGCGGCACGACTTCGGGGTATTCGCTGATCGGTAGCTGGAACAGCGAGATGGCCCCGCCGATCAGGATGATCAGCGAGAGCACGGCGGCGAAGATCGGCCGCTGGATGAAGAATTGCGAAAAGTTCATGGCTGGTTCCTGTCGCGAACGCATCGTTCGCCAAACCCGGGACAAAGGTCACCCAAGGCCCTGGTGGGACAGGGCCTGGCACATCGGTTCAAGGATTACGGGTTGGGTCAGCCGCGCGGCGCACCCGGTTTGGCGGATTTCTCGGCGACCTTCGGCGCCTCGAAGCTCTCCAGCGCACGACGCTGGCTTTCCAGGTTGGCGAGGGTTTCCTTGCTGGCCATCTCGACACCCTGGGCATCGACCTGGGCGCCCGGGCGGACCCGTTGCAGGCCGTTGACCACGATGCGGTCACCCTTCACCAGACCGCTGCGGACGATGCGCAGGCCTTCGAGTTTCGGGCCCAGCTCGATGCCGCGGTACTGCACCTTGCTGTCCTTGTCGAGCACCAGCACGAACTTCTTGCCCAGGTCCGTGCCGACCGCTTCGTCCTTGATCAGCGCGGCGGGGTAGGTGCCGCTGCCGACCAGCTTGAGGCGGGCGTACAGGCCGGGGGTGAACTGGTTGGTGGCGTTGTCGAAGACAGCGCGGCCGCGGATGGTGCCGGTCTTGGGATTGACCTGGTTGTCGAGGAAGTCCAGGCGGCCCTGGTGCGGGAAGCCGTCCTCGCCGGTCAGGCCCAGGTACACCGGGCTGGTGCCGCGGGCGTCCGGGCCGCCCTTGCGGGCGAGGTCCACGTACTTGAGGTAGACGCGTTCGTCGGCGTCGAAGTAGGCGTAGACCTTGTCGGTGGAGACCAGGGTGGTCAGCAGGGTCTGGCCGCTGTTGACCAGGTTGCCGGCGGTGACTTCGGCGCGCGAGACGCGGCCGTCGATGGGCGCGGTGATCTGGGTGAAGGACAGGTTCAGGCGCGCGTTGTCCAGTTCCGCCTGGGTCGCGGCGACCACCGCCTTGGCTTCGGCGGCGGCGGCGCTGCGGGCGTCGGCCAGTTCCGCGGAAATGGCATTGGTGGCGCGCAGGCGCACCCCACGGGCATCTTCGTTGACGGTGCGGGTCTGGTTGGCGCGTGCCTGTTGCAGCTGGGCTTCCAGGCGATGCACCTCGGCCTGGAACGGCCGCGGGTCGATCTGGAACAGCAGGTCGCCTTTCTTCACCAGCGCGCCTTCACGGAAGGCGACGCGGTCGATGTAGCCGGAGACGCGCGGGCGCAGTTCGACGGATTCCGGAGCCTCCAGGCGGCCGGTGAACTCGTCCCATTCGTTGATCGGTTGTTCGATGACATCCGCCACGCTGACCTTGGGGGCGGCCATGTTCTGTGCCGACTCCTGGCCCTTGCCGCAGGCGCTGAGAACCAGCACGGCGGCCAACGCCAACGGAATACGCAAGGTGTTCAGATTTCGCTCCATGGAAAGGACTCCGGCGATCTAATTGATTTTGGGATTTCTGATGGAGCGGAGTCTGCGCAACGGGGCGCCTGGGAACTAATCGAACGAGCAGATTTTGATTATCACGCGCAGTGATAAATGCTTTTGCACTATGCGCACGAATAGATAGAAGGGATGGGCACAGGGTTTGCGGCTCAGGCCTCGTCTCGCGCGCCGATGCCCGGCGGAAGGGCTTTGTGTAGGAGCGAGCTTGCTCGCGAACCGCCCAGCACCGACGCAGCAGGAAAATCCGTTCGCGAGCAAGCTCGTTCCTACAGGGGGGCGTCACGTAGGGCG
>NZ_JBGLYK010000029.1:0-41276 GCF_047304025.1 Pseudomonas sp. Pseusp97
GGGCAGTTGCGCGGCGGCCGCTCGCGGTGGTCGCAGTGGTGGCAGCGCAGCTCGCCGCTGCCCTGGTGCACCGTCATCCGCGCGTCGCAGCGCGGGCACTGGCTGATCCAGCCGCAGTCGTGGCACAGCAGGGTCGGGGCGAAGCCGCGGCGGTTCAGGTAGACCAGCACCTGCTGGCCGGCGGCCAGGGTTTCCTTGATCGAACGCTGCAGCGGCATGGAGATGCCCGAATCCAGCGGCAGGCTCTTCACGTCCAGCCGGTGGAACTTCGGCTGGTGCGCGCCGCCGGCGCGCTGGGTCAGACGCAGCAGGCCGTAGCGGCCGCTCTGGGCGTTGTGCAGGCTTTCCAGCGCGGGGGTGGCCGAGCCCAGCAGGATCGGCACGCTCTCCAGCCGCGCGCGCACCATGGCCAGGTCACGGGCGTGGTAGCGCAGGCCTTCCTGCTGTTTATAGGAAGCGTCGTGTTCCTCGTCGATGATGATCAGCCCCGGATTCTTCATGGGGGTGAACAGCGCCGAGCGGGTGCCGATGATGATGTCCGCCTCGCCATCGCGGGCGGCCAGCCAGGCGTCGAGACGCTCGCGGTCGGTCAGCGCCGAGTGCAGCAGGGCGATGCGCGCGTTGAAGCGGCGCTCGAAGCGCGAGAGGGTCTGCGGGCCGAGGTTGATCTCGGGGATCAGCACCAGCGCCTGCTTGCCGGCTTCGAGGGTCTCGCGAATCAGCTGCAGGTAGACCTCGGTCTTGCCGCTGCCGGTGACGCCCGCCAGGAGGAAGCTGTGGAAGTTGCCAAAACCGGCGCGCACCGCCTCGAAGGCGGCGCGTTGCTCGGCGTTCAGCGGCAGTTCCGCCTGCGCCAGCCACGGGCCATGGTGCGGCGCCACGCTGTGGACGCGCACCTCCAGCGTGACCAGTCCCTTCTCCTGCAGCAGGTCGAGGCTGTCCTTGTTGATCTGCAGTTGGCTGAGCAGGTCGTGGGCGACGCCGTGCGGGTGCTGCTTGAGGATCTTCAGCGTCTCGCGCTGGCGCGGCGCACGGGCCAGGCGCGGGTCTTCCTCGCGGGCGCCGGATTCGGCATGCCAGAAGCGCTGCTGGCGCGCCTCGGCCGGGTCGCCCTGGCGCAGCAGGTTGGGCAGCGCCCAGGAAAAGGTGTCGCCCAGGCTGTGCTGGTAGTACTGCGCCGTCCAGCGGCACAGCTCCAGCAGGTGCGCCGGCATCGGCGGCTCGCGGTCGAGCACGGCCAGCGCCGGGCGCAGCTTGTCCGCCGGCACGTCGGAGGTTTCCACCTTGTCCACCAGCACGCCGACCATCTCGCGGCGGCCGAACGGCACGCGCAGGCGTACGCCCGGCTGCAGGCGTGCTGCGTCGACCCCGCGCGGCGGCAGGTAATCGAACAGGCGGCGCAGCGGCGAGGGCAGGGCGAGACGCAGGAGGATGGGTGCGGGCACGCGACGGATTCCGGGGCGGCGAGGAGCGTCGGATGGTAGCATGGGCGATGCGACGGTCGGTCATGCCTGATCTTGCGTTGAAAGCGATCTCTGGTATGATCCACGCCCTTAATTTGCGTGCGGTGCCCGGTAAAAGATCCCGCCCGCGGTCCTTGATGGCCGTGGCTCGGCTTCTGCCAGAGACTGGGTGGCGGCACACCACCGAGAGGAAGAGACCATGAAACCGGAAATCCATCCCGCGTACGAAGAAATCGAAGCCACCTGCAGCTGCGGCAACGTGATCAAAACCCGTTCGACCCTGTGCAAGGCTATCCACCTGGACGTCTGCTCCGAATGCCACCCGTTCTACACCGGCAAGCAGAAAGTCCTGGATACCGGCGGCCGTATCGATCGCTTCAACCAGCGCTTCGCCATGTTCGGCGGCAAGAAGTAAGATCGATTTCCGGGAAAGGCCTACGATGGTTTTTCACGGCAATTCGAAAAAGGCGTCCCTCGTGGGCGCCTTTTTTATGGCCGTCCTTTTTTCCCTGGACGCCAGCGCCGCTGCCTGCCCGAAACCTTCGTCGGCGCAAACGGTGCGCGTGGCGCGGGTGGTGGACGGCGACACGCTCAAGCTCGCCGACGGCCGCAGCGTCCGCCTGATCGGCGTGAACGCCCCGGAACTGGCCCATCACGGCCGCTCCGAGGAGCCTTTTGCCGTCGCCGCCCAGCGCCGTCTGCAGGAACTGGTGGCGGCCAATGACGGCGAGGTTGGCCTGGTTGCCGGCCAGCAGGGCAAGGACAAGTACGGCCGCACCCTGGCCCACGCCTATGACGCCCACGGCAACAACCTCGAATCGCGCCTGCTCGCCGAAGGCCTGGGCTACCTTGTAGCTATCGCCCCCAACACCGACCTCACCGCCTGCCAGCAGGCCGCCGAGCGGCAAGCGCGCAACGCCGGGCTCGGTTTGTGGAAGCGCTCGCCGGTACAGACGGCAGAACAGCTTCACGAAAGCGGATTCGCGGTGGTTCGCGGACGGGTCGAGCAGGTACAACGCAATCGCGGCGGCCTGTGGATCGATCTCGACGGCCCGCTGGTGCTGCGGATCGAGGCGAAGCTCGTGAAGCGCTTCGACGATGCAACCCTGCGCGATCTCAAGGGTCGACAGGTGGAGGCGCGCGGCTGGGTCATCGACCGCGCCGAGCGTGGTGGCGTGAAACCCGGACAGGCGCGCTGGATGCTGCCTGTGACCGACCCGGCGATGATGGAGGTATTGCCATGAGCTTGCGCTCGTTCGGAATCCTGGCCCTGCTGGCGCTGCTGAGCGTCCTCGGCGGCTGCGCCACCAACCCGGCCACCGGCAAGTCCGACTTCGTGATGATGAGCGAGCAGAGCGAGCTGGAAATGGGGCAGAAGTACAGCCAGCAGATCGCCCAGCAGTATCCGCGCTACGAAGACGGCAAGCTGCAGGCCTATGTGCAGCAGGTCGGCGAGCGCGTCGCCCGCGCCAGCGACCGGCCCAACCTGCAGTATCACTTCACGGTCATCGACACTCCGGACATCAACGCCTTCGCCTTGCCTGGCGGCTACATCTATATCCACCGCGGGCTGATGGCCTACCTGGGCTCCGAAGCGGAGCTCGCCGCGGTGCTCGGCCACGAAGTCGGCCACGTCACCGCGCGCCACAGCGTGCGCCAGCAGAGCCAGTCCAGCGCCTGGAACATCCTCGGCCAGGCCGTGGCCATCGGCACCGGAGTCAACGCCGCCGCCGATCTCACCAACGTGCTCGGCACCGCATTCGTGCGCGGCTACGGCCGCGACATGGAACTGGAGGCCGACGGCCTCGGCGCCAAGTACCTGGCCCGCGCCGGCTACGACCCGACCGCCATGATCCAGGTGGTGCGGGTGCTGAAGAACCAAGAAGACTTCGCCCGCGACGAGGCCGCGCGCAAGGGCCAGGCCGCCCAGCCGGTCGGCTACCACGGCCTGTTCGATACCCACCCGGACAACGACCAGCGTCTCAAGCAGGTCATCGGCCCCGCGCAGACCCTGGCCGCCAACAGCCAGCACGAGGTCGGCGCCGAGCGCTACCTCAAGGCCATCGACGGCATGCCCTTCGGCGACTCCGCTTCCAGCGGCGTGCGCCGTGGGCAGAGCTTCTACCACTCGGAACTGGACTTCACCCTGACCTACCCGGCGGGCTGGGGCATCCTCAACCAGCCGACCGCGCTGGTGGGCTATACCGCCGACCAGCAGGCCTACATCGGCATGAAGCTGGTGCAGCGCGAAGGCCAGCTGACCCCCTCGGAATACCTGCGCAAGGGCACCGGTGGGCGGCTATCGAACGAAGAAAGCTTCCAGCAGGCCGGCCTGCAGGTCGCCACCGGCGTGGTGCCGGGGTCACCGGCGCGGCGTGTCGCGGTGGTCTACCAGAAGGACCGCGCCTACCTCTTCGTGGGTGCGGTCAAAGGCCGCGCCTCCCTGGAGAGCGTGGACGACGAGTTCATGCAGGTCATTCGCAGCTTCCGTCCGATGCGCGCAGACGAACAGAAATACGCGCAACCGCGCCGGATCGCCGTCGTTCAGGTCAAATCCGGGCAGTCTGTCGAGCAGTTCGCGAAGGCTGAATCCGGTCCGGAATCTGACTCGATAAATCGTATACGTTTATTGAATGACTTGTATCCAACTGGTCAGCCAAAACCTGGCGACTGGCTGAAAGTCGTACGCTAGAGGTCTTGACAGCAGGGGCTTGGGCTACCTTGGCAGGTGCGGGGTTTGTGCGTATGCTCGGACCCCCGTCTGTCCAACAAGCAACAAAAGCGGAAGTGCCCAAATGTCTGATCTCAAGACCGCTGCCCTCGAATATCACGCCCAACCCCGCCCCGGAAAACTGAGCGTCGAGCTGACCAAGCCGACCGTCACCGCCCGCGACCTGTCGCTGGCGTACAGCCCGGGCGTCGCCGAGCCGGTGCGCGAAATCGCGCGTGATCCGGAACTGGCCTTCAAGTACACCGGCAAGGGCAACCTGGTCGCGGTCATTTCCGACGGCACCGCCATCCTCGGCCTGGGCAACCTCGGCCCGCTGGCCTCCAAGCCGGTCATGGAAGGCAAGGGCGTACTGTTCAAGCGCTTCGCCGGTGTCGACGTATTCGACATCGAAGTCGATGCCGAGAGCCCGCAGGCCTTCATCGATACCGTCAAGCGCATCTCCATCACCTTCGGCGGCATCAACCTGGAAGACATCAAGGCACCCGAGTGCTTCGAGATCGAGCGCGCGCTGATCGAGCAGTGCGACATCCCGGTGTTCCACGATGACCAGCACGGCACCGCCATCGTGACCGCCGCCGGCATGCTCAACGCCCTGGAAATCGCCGGCAAGAAGCTGGAAAGCGCGAAGATCGTCTGCCTGGGCGCCGGCGCCGCCGCCATCTCCTGCATGAAGCTGCTGGTGAGCATGGGCGCCAAGGTCGAGAACATCTACATGATCGACCGCCAGGGCGTCATCCACGCCGGCCGCAACGACCTGAACCAGTACAAGGCGGTGTTCGCCACCGAGACCGACAAGCGCACCCTGGCTGACGCCCTGGAAGGCGCCGACGTGTTCGTCGGCCTGTCCGGCGCCAACCTGCTGAGCGCCGAAGACCTCAAGCGCATGGCGCCGAACCCGATCGTCTTCGCCTGCTCCAACCCGGACCCGGAAATCAAGCCGGAACTGGCCCACGCCACCCGCGACGACGTGATCATGGCCACCGGCCGTTCGGACTACCCGAACCAGGTCAACAACGTGCTGGGCTTCCCCTTCATCTTCCGCGGTGCCCTGGACGTACGCGCCACCCGCATCAACGAAGAGATGAAGATCGCCGCCGCCCTCGCCCTGCGTGACCTGGCCAAGCTGCCGGTACCCAAGGACGTGTGCGACGCCTACGGCGTGAGCGCCATCGAGTTCGGTCGCGAGTACATCATTCCGAAGCCGATGGACAAGCGCCTGATCACCGTCGTTTCCGACGCCGTGGCCAAGGCTGCCATCGAGACCGGCGTGGCGACCCTGCCGTATCCGAAGCACTATCCGCTGCAGTCGGTGGAAGACGTCTTCAAAGGCTGATCCCGTCTGATTTGAAGAACCCCGCCTCGGCGGGGTTTTTCTTTTTCTGCTGAAGGAAACCTGGAGTTACTGATTAATGACTGAAGGCAGGGGCCGTCAGAATCGTCCCGACTATCCTTCCTCCCTCATGCATTGACGCGTCCGCTGCCCTGGAGCGGGCCGGGCGCATGGGGGAACATCATGATTCGGACTTTGCTGGCAGTCGCCACCCTGGCGGCCAGCGCGGGGCTCGTCGGTTGCGCCGGGGCGCCGCAGATGAGCTGGGAGCGCGTGGGGGATTCGGCTCAGCGCGCTGTCACCAGCGCCGACGTCTGGGGCCCGGTGGCTGGTGCGGCGGTGATCGCCGCGGGCAACTGGGACCACAAGTGGCAGAGGTCGGCGAGCAACCACGACTGGTTCTTCGGCGGCGACGCCAACCAGGCCGCAGACCGCATGCTCAATCTGGCCACTGGCCTGAGCGTCGTCACGGCCCTGGTGGCCTCGCCCCAGGATGTGAGCAACGAGGAGAAGTGGAGTTGGCGCGGGCGCAACCTGACGCTGCTGGCGGCGGACCGCTACGCGGTGACCGGCTTCGTCGAGGAGGCCAAGGAGTGGTCCGGGCGCGAGCGGCCGGACGGGATTCCCGACGACTCCTTCCCTTCCAAGCACACCGCGGTGACCGCCGTGCACAACAGCTTCACCCGCCGCAACCTGGACTACATCGACATGGACCCGACCTGGCGCTACACCGCCAAGGCCGGGCTCTACACCCTCGACGGGCTGACCGCGCTGTCGCGCGTGGAAGGGGACAAGCACTACCCCACCGACGTGCTGGTGGGGATGGCTGTGGGCAACTTCTTCGCCAACTTCACCTACAACCTGTTCCTCCAAGGACCGGAGAGCGAGCGCTACAACGTGACCGTGGTGCCGGAGACCGGCGGCGGCATGAGCCTGCGCGCGGCGATGCTGTTCTGAGTTGGCGTGGCGCCGGGGGCAGCGTCTAGTCTTGAAAGCTTCTCCCTGGACGACACTCCCGATGCTGCTGCGCCTGTTATTGATCCTGTTGTTCCTGTGCGTCTCCAGCGCGGCGCGGGCCGGGGAAGTGCTGCGCGTCGCCGCGGACCGCTGGCCGCCTTACGCGGACCGCCAGTTGCCCGGCAACGGCGTCGCCGTGCATCTGGTGCAGGCAGCGCTCAAGCGCGCCGGTTATGCCAGCGAGTACATCGAAGTGCCCTGGCCACGCGTGCTGCACGGGGTGGCGAACGGCGAGTACGACGTGGTGGCGGACGCCTGGTACTCGGCGGAGCGGGAATCCTTCGGTATTTATTCCGAGCCCTACCTGGTCAACCGTATACGCCTGATCAAGCGCCAGGGCTCGCCCATCACCTTCGCCAGGCTGGCCGATCTCTACCCGTACCGCATCGCCATGGTGCGCGGCTACGCCTATTCCGAGGCGTTCAACAACGATCCGAAACTGCAGCGGGTGCCGGTGTTCAGCTTCGTCAACGCGGCGCTCATGCTGCAGGCCGGCCGCGTCGACCTGACGCTGGAAGACGAAATCACCGCCCGCGTGCACTTCAATGGCGACCTTGCCGAGCTCAAGGGGCAGCTGGAATTCCTCCCGCTGCCGCTCACGGAGAATGGCCTGCACATCCTGGTCGGCCGGCATGTGCCCCGGCACGCGGAGATAGTCGCGGCGTTCAACCAGGCGATCCGCGAGATGCGCGCGGATGGCAGCTACGACGAGCTGATGCGCGAGCATGGGTTGTAGCGGGCTGTGTGGGGATTGCCGGGATGGCTTTTCGTAGGAGCGAGCTTGCTCGCGAATGGAGTCTCCCGGCGACAGCGGTGCCGTGCGGTTCGCGAGCAAGCTCGCTCCTACAAGGGCGTCAGGCGGCGTCGGCCTGCTCCGCGCCGATGTCCTTCTTCAGCAGGTGCGCCGCCAGGGTGCGCAGCGGCGCGAGCTGTCGGCAAATGAGTGCCAGCTGGGTCTGCACCAGGCGGTGGGCGTCGTCCTGTTCCTCGGGCAGCTCTTCCAGGCGCTTGGCCAATGCGTCCTCCTCGTCGCTGTAGATGGCCACCGGGCGTCGCTCGTTGAGGCGCGCGGCAATGTCGTCGAGGCTGGCGGTCAGACGTTCGGCGGCTTCGGCGATGAGGTCGTCGTTCACATCCGGCGGCAGCTGGTTGCGGTGCGCGCCGAGGGCGGAAAGGTAGCTGAGCAGCGTGTGGGACAGCACCAGGAAGCGGAAGCCGATCTCGGCGTCCTTCCGGAAGTGGCCGGGCTCCAGCAGCATGTTCGACAGCGTGGTGGAGAGCGTCGCGTCGGCGTTGTGCGCGTTGCGCCGGGCGGTGCGGTAAACGAGGTCGTCGCGCTTGCCGTTGGCGTACTGCTGCATGATTTCCCGCAGGTAGCGGCTGTTGCAGGCCAGGGTGCCGCCGACCAGGCGGTGCAGGCTGCGCCCGTGCCAGTCGGGCAGCACCAGGAACACCGCGATGCCGGCGATCAGGGCGCCGAGCAGGGTGTCGAACAGGCGCGGCAGGATCAGCCCGTAGCCGTCGCCCACCTGGTTGAAGCAGAACAGCACCAGCAAGGTGATCGCCGCCGTCGCCAGGGTGTAGCGCGTACTCCGCGTGGCGAAGAAGGCGACCCCGGCGACCACCGCCAGCAGCGACTGGATCAGCGGGTTGGGGAACAGGTCGATCAGCGCCCAGCCAGCCACCAGGCCGACCAGCGTGCCGAGGATCCGCTGCACCATGCGGATGCGCGTGGCGCCGTAGTTCGGCTGGCAGACGAACACCGTGGTGAGCATGATCCAGTAGCCCTGGGTCGGGTGGATCAGGTGCAGCATGCCGTAGCCGGCGGCCAGCGCCAGCGACAGGCGCAGGGCGTGGCGGAACAGCAGCGAGGTCGGCGAAACCTGCAGGCGGATGCGCTCCAGGGCGTCCTTCAGCGAGCGCGGCGAGCGGTCCAGCAGGGTGCTGTCCTGCTCGTCGTCCAGTGCGTCCGGGTTGCTCGCGCCGCTGAGCTTGCGGTCCAGGGTGGTGAGGTTGGCCGCCAGCGCGCCGAGGGAGCGCAGCAGCCCGCGCCAGGCCGGGTTGCCCTGCTGGCGCAGGTACTCCAGTGAGGCGTTGAGGTCGGCCAGGGCGAGTTCGCTGTCGTTGTAGTCGAACGGGTGGCGTAGCTGGATGGCCTTCGCCAGTGCCTTGCACGCCTTGCCCTGCTGGTTGAGCAGGCGCTGGCAACGGAACAGCACGTCGCTGTGGAAGAAGGCTTCGGCCAGCTGGTTGTACGGATAGTGCGAGGAGCTGGCGCGCTCGTGGACGTCCTGCGCGATGAAGTAGAGCTTCAGGTAGCGGCTGATCTTCGGGCTCGGGCGTCCGTGGGACAGGCGCGCGAGGATGGTTTCCTTGGCCTGGTTGAGCGCCACCACGACCCGCCCGTTCTGCCGCGCCAGCGCCAGGCGCTGGGCCTCGACGTCGAGCTGGCGCAGCGGCTCCAGCAGGGTCGACTTGATCTTCAGGTACTCGCCCAGTTCGAGGAACAGTTTCGCCAGGCTCTGCTGCACCGGCTGGTTGGCGAACAGCGCGTTCCACAGCACCGAAAGCAGTCCGTACCAGAGCGCGCCGGCCACCAGCAGCAGCGGTTCGCGCCAGAAGTCGCTGGGCGTGCCGCCGCGCTGGTCGACGCCGATCATGGTGTAGATCGACAGGATCAGGGTCGCCGAGGCGATGGCTGCGTAGCGCTCGCCGAGCGCGCCGAGCAGGGTCATGGCGAAGGTCGAGAGCGCCAGCCCGGCGACGAACAGGAGCGGGTAGGGGAACAGCAGCTCCACCGCCAGCGAGGCGACGGTGAAGCAGGCCAGGGTTACCAGCAGCGCCTGCAGGCGGCCGAGCCAGTGGTCGTCGGTTTCCGCCAGGGCGCTGGCGATGACGCCGAGGAACAGCGGGATCACCAGCGCCGGCTGACCCTGCAGCCAGCAGGCGAGCATGACCCCGCTGAGGGCGACGAACACCCGCAGGCTGTAGGCGAACTTGTCCAGCGCCCAGAGGCGCCGCAGAGACTGGAGCAGTGGGGAGGAAAACATGCGCGTGCGGGACTTCCGGATGTCTGCCGCTCAGACTAGCGGAACGCCTGCCGCGCTGCTATCGCGAGCGCGACAAGGTGCAGCATGGATGCTCTTCGTAGGAGCGAGCTTGCTCGCGAACCGCATGCCACCGATAAGTCCGACGAGCTGCGTTCGCGAGCAATAACGATGGCGTCCCCCTCGCTCCTACAGGGAGTTCCCGGTCAGAGGATGCGCGCCTTGAACGAGCGGCCCTTGATCCTGCCTTCGTTGAAGTGCTTCAGCGCCTGCCTGGCCACATCGCGCTCGACCGCGACGAAGGCCTGGAAGTCGAAGATGGCGATCTTGCCGACCTGGGTGCCCTTGAGGCCGGCGTCGCCGGTCAGCGCGCCGAGGATGTCGCCGGGGCGCAGCTTGTCCTTGCGCCCGCCGGCAATCGCCAGGGTGGTCATCGGCGGCAGCAGCGGGGCGTCGTTGGCCTTGAGGAAGTCGATGCGCTCCCAGTTCAGCGGCGCGCCCTGCAGGTCTTCGATGGCCTGGGCGCGGCTGGCCTCGGCGGGAGTCACCAGCGACAGCGCCAGGCCCTTCTCGCCGGCGCGGCCGCTGCGGCCGATGCGGTGCACGTGGACCTGCGCGTCGCGCGACAGCTCGACGTTGATCACCGCTTCCAGCGCGGCGATATCCAGCCCGCGCGCGGCCACGTCGGTGGCCACCAGCACGCTGCAGCTGCGGTTGGCGAACATGGTCAGCACCTGGTCGCGCTCGCGCTGTTCCAGGTCTCCGTGCAGCGCCAGGGCGGAAATCTTGCGGGCGTTGAGTTGCTCGACCACTTCCATGCACTGCTGGCGGGTATGACAGAAAGCGACGCAGGATTGCGGGCGAAAATGCTGAAGTAGGCGTACGACGGCATCCAGACGCTGCTTCGCATCGATCTCGTAGAAGTGCTGCTCGATCTGACTGTCGTCGTGCAGCGCTTCCACTTCGACGCGCTCGGGGTTCTTCAGGAACTTCGCCGCGAGCTGGCCGATGCCATCGGGATAGGTAGCGGAGAAGAGCAGGGTCTGCCGGCGCGCCGGTGCCTGGCCGATGATGTCGGCGATGCTGTCGTGGAAGCCCATGTCGAGCATGCGGTCGGCTTCGTCGAGTACCAGGGTGTTCAGGCCATCGAGCTTCAGGGTGCCGCGGCGCAGGTGCTCCTGGATGCGTCCCGGCGTGCCGACCACCACGTGGGCGCCGTGCTCCAGCGAGCCGATCTGCGGGCCGAAGGGCGTGCCGCCGCAGAGGGTCAGCACCTTGATGTTGTCGGCGGCGCGGGCCAGGCGGCGGATCTCCTTGGCCACCTGGTCGGCCAGCTCGCGGGTCGGGCACAGCACCAGCGCCTGGCAACCGAAGTAGCGCGGATTCAGCGGGCTGAGCAGGCCGATGCCGAAGGCGGCGGTCTTGCCGCTGCCGGTCTTGGCCTGGGCGATCAGATCGCGGCCCTTGAGGATCGCCGGCAGGGCGGCGGCCTGGATCGGCGTCATCTCGCGGTAGCCGAGAGAGTCGAGGTTGGCCAGCAGGTCGGCCGACAGCGCGAGGCTGGAAAATGCGGAGGTGGTCACGAAGCAAACCCGGGTGAATCCATATGGCCGCGCAGTGTAGCAGGAGAGCACCCTCAGCAGGGCTGAGAAGCTGGTATGGCAAGGGTTTGAGCCCGCTCGTCCGAATTTGCCGAAGCGGCGATAAACGGTTTTTCCAAGAGATTCGCTTTCCGCAGATTTTTGTCGTAGAGTTTCCGGACTGTGTTTGCATGGGTCGCCGTCGATCGTGACCTGATGCGGTCGGTTATTCCACCCCGTCCTGCTCGACTCCTTGTAACTCCTTGCAACTCAGTTCCTGGCCATTCGTGGCTATTTTCAAAAAGTACGTTCCAAGGAGAACACCATGTCGAATCGTCAGAACGGCACCGTCAAGTGGTTCAACGAGACCAAAGGCTACGGCTTCATTACCCCGGAAAGCGGCCCGGACGTGTTCGTACACTTCCGCGCTATCGAAGGTAATGGCTTCAAGACCCTGGCCGAAGGCCAGAAGGTCAGCTTCGAAGTCGTGCAGGGCCAGAAAGGCATGCAGGCCGAGCGCGTACAGGTGATCTAAGATCCCCTGGCGTCAGCCAAAAGAGCCCCGGGTGGAAACATCCGGGGTTTTTTATTGCCTACAGTGCCGCCATTGATTACCGGAGCCGCCATCCATGCCATCGCCCGCCTTCCGCCTGCTGATCGCCGGCCTGCTCGTCTCGGGCAGCGCCCTCGCCGCCGACGCGCCCGCGCAGCCCACCACCTGGGGCTGGGTGGAAACGCTCACGCTGATGCCCGAGCAGGCGCCGCTCAAGGCCAAGCTGGATACCGGTGCGCAGACCTCGGTGATGGACGCGCGCAACGTCGTCCGGATCAAGAAGAACGGCGAGCGCTGGGTGCAGTACGACGTGATGCTCACCGACCCTGCCACCGGCAAGGAAGAGCGCCTGCCCTTCGAGCGGCGCGTCGAGCGCGTGCTCAAGTTCAAGACCGAGGGCGGCGTCGAGCGCAGCCCGGTGGTGCTGATGGACGTGTGCCTGGGCGGCAAGGTGTACCGCGAGCAATTCACCCTGCGTGACCGCCAGACCCTCGATTACCCGGTACTGCTCGGTCGCCGCACCCTGGAGCACCTGGGCGCGGTGGACGCGTCGAAGACCCAGACCGTCGCGCCCACCTGCAAGCCCTGATCAGTGCTCGTCCACGCCATGTTCCGGATCGACCCGGCGTGGCGTGGTGCGGCCGTCGTCCGAGTTGAGCTGGAAGAAGATCGCCGCCGCCAGCATCGAGAGGATGCCGACGCTGAAGTAGGTGGCGTGGAAGGCCGACAGCACGTCGCCCTGGGCACTTTCCTGATCGCCATTGAAGCCGCCCAGCAGCGCCGCCGCGCAAGCGATGCCCATGCCGATGGACAATTGCATGACCACCGAGAGCAGGCTGTTGCCGGCGCTGGCGTTGTCGTCGCGCAGGTCGATGAGGGAAAGGGTATTCATCGCGGTGAACTGCAGCGAGTTGATGCCGCCCAGTATCGCCAGTTGCACCAGCAGCAGCGCGTAAGGCGTGTCCTGGTCCACCAGGCCGAGGCTGGCAATCATCGCGCCCAGCAACAGCGTGTTGCCGACCAGCAGCCTGCGGTACCCGAACAGGTCCAGCAGCGGGCGCGCCAGTGACTTGATCAGCATGGCCGCCAGCGCCATCGGGATCATGGTCATGCCCGCCCGCGACGGCGAGAAGCCCAGGCCGACCTGCAGCAGCAGCGGCGTGAGGAAGGGCAGGGAACCGCTGCCCAGGCGGGCGAATAGGTTGCCCAATACGCCGACGGCGAAGGTGCGAGTGGCGAACAGCGACGGCGGGAACAACGGCGACTCGATGCGCAGCGCGCGCAGCCAGTAGGCCGCCAGCAGCACCAACCCGCCCACCAGCAGCAGGACCACGCGCACGTGGGGCATGTGCAGCTCGCCCAGGCCTTCCAGGGCGATGGTGATCAGCACCATGGCGGCGCCGAACAGCAGGAAGCCGATCGAATCGAAGCGCGTCGCGCGCACCCCGCGCAGGTCCGGCATCAGCCGCAGGGCGACGATGAAGCCGACCAACCCCACCGGCAGGTTGATCAGGAAGATCCAGTGCCAGCTGGCGTATTCCACCAGCCAGCCGCCCAGGGTCGGCCCGGCCAGCGGGCCGAGCAGGCCGGGGATGGTGACGAAGCTGAGGATGCGCACCAGCTCCGTGCGCGGGTAAACACGCAGGATCACCAGCCGCCCCACCGGCATCATCAGCGCGCCGCCTATGCCCTGCACCACGCGTGCGCCGACCAGGGTGCCGAGACTCGGCGAGAGCGCGCAGAGCAGCGAGCCGAAGCTGAACAGGAAGATCGCGAAGAGGAACACCCGGCGCGTGCCGAAGCGGTCGGAAATCCAGCCGGAAGAGGGGATCAGCAGCGCCACGGTGAGCAGGTAGGCGATCACCACGCCCTGCATGCGCAGCGGATCTTCTGCCAGCGAGCGGGCCATGCTCGGCAGCGCGGTGTTGAGGATGGTGCCGTCCAGGGCCTGCATGAAGAAGGCGATGGCCACCAGCCAGGGCAGCAGGCGGGCCACGCGGGGTGTGAGGATGAAGGGTTCGCTCATGATCGGTCCGTTGGGCGTGGATGCGTCTAGCTTAGGGAATCTTTGCCGATCGCGGGAGAAAACGCGGCGAAGGCGGGCGCCATTCTTGCCTGCAGTAGACGCCGATGATTGTACGAATGACCCGTGGGGAGGCGGTTGGCCGAGCGTAAGGTTCCCCGGCGTACCGCGCCGGTTTGCGCTGTGGCTGGCCGCGTGATCGGCCCGTGCCTTGCGATTGCGTCGGCCGCGGTGGCGGAACGATGACCGTCGCGCTGGGTCGATATGGCGTTTGCAACTGCCTGGAGCCAGCGATGTCCGTCAAACCCCGCGTCACCCTCGCACTCGCCGCCCTGCTGGCGGCATCCTCCGCCTTTGCCTTCAACCTCGGCGATGCCGCCAAGGCGGTCTCCGGCGCGACCGGCGCCGATCCCTCGCGCGTTGCCTCCACCCCGCAGACCAGTGGCCTGCTCGATGCCCTCACCGGCCAGCTCGGCGTCAGTGACGAGCAGGCGCTTGGCGGCACCGGCGCGCTGCTGGGCCTGGCAAAGAACAAGCTCAGCACCGCGGATTATTCGCAACTGGCCAAGACCGTCCCCGGCCTCGACAAGCTCACCGGCAGCAATGCCCTGGGCGGCCTCGGCGGCCAGCTCGGCAACCTCGGCGGCGGCGCGTCCAGCGGCCTGCTCGGCAACGTCAGCAGCATGGGCGACGTGAGCAAGGCATTCGGCGCACTGGGCATGGACCAGGAGATGACCGGCAAATTCTCCAGCGTGCTGCTGGATTACCTCGGCAAGCAGGGCCTGAACAGCAACCTGCTCGGTACCCTGGGCAGCCTCTGGGGCACCGGCGCCTGATATCCGCCGGCCGGCGCGGAACCGCCGTCCACCGCCTGGGTCCTATCGACGATCCGGCCCCGCTCTGGGGCCGGGCATCCGTTTTCCGGAGCCGTCGATGCCCACCCGTTCCGTCGTCTTCCTGGCTGCCGCCTGGCTGGCCGCTTCCCCCGTGTTCGCCGCTACCTTCACCGACACCAGCGAGCCGGTCACGCAGACGCAGAGCGTGCCGCCGGCGGCCGACGCGCTGCTGGGCAACCTCACCAGACAATTGGGCGTCAGTGAACAGCAGGCCATCGGCGGCACCGGCGCCCTGCTGGCGATGGCGATGAACAGCCTCAAGGACACCGACACGGCGCAATTGCAGAAGACCCTGCCCAACCTCGACCAGCTTGCCGGCAACAGCTCGCTGGGCGATCTGGGCGGCGCGCTGGGTGGTTTCGGCGGACTGGGCAACGCCGCGGCGCTGCTGGGCGGGATCAACAACCTGCAGGACGTCGACCAGATCTTCGGCGTGCTGGGCATGGACCAGTCGATGATCGGCCGCTTCGCCGGAGTGATCCTCGACTACTTCACCGAGCAGGGCCTGAGTAACCAGTTGCTGGGTACGCTCGGCGGGCTCTGGGGCACGCCGACTGCCCCGCTGGCGCCGGCTGCGCCGGTG
This sequence comes from Pseudomonas sp. Pseusp97, assembly GCF_047304025.1. Classification (NCBI taxonomy): domain Bacteria; kingdom Pseudomonadati; phylum Pseudomonadota; class Gammaproteobacteria; order Pseudomonadales; family Pseudomonadaceae; genus Pseudomonas; species Pseudomonas sp. Pseusp97. The sequence goes on from NZ_JBGLYK010000029.1 coordinate 15,224, forward strand.
GCCGGGCGGGGGGCGTAACGAGCGTCAGAACTCCTGGCGCAGTTGCTCGATGCGCGCGTCCTTCTGCTCCCACAACTGCGATACCCAGTTCTGCACGTACTGGCGAAACTCCGCATCGTTCTCGTAATCGCCCTGCCACAGCGCGGGGTCGATCTCGCGCGCCTGGATGTCGACGATTACGCGCGGAACGCGTCCGCACAGCAGGTCCCAGAAGCCCGGCCGCGGGCCCTTCGGGTAGACCAGGGTGACATCCAGCAGGGTATCGAGCTGCTCGCCCAGTGCCGCCAGCACGAAGGCCACGCCGCCCGCCTTGGGCCGCAACAGGTTCTGGTAGGGCGACTGCTGCTGGGCCTGCTTGGCCGGGGTGAAGCGCGTGCCTTCCAGGTAGTTCACCACGGTGACCGGCATGCGCTTGAATTTCTCGCAGGCGGCCTTGGTGATTTCCAGGTCCTTGCCCTTGAGCTCCGGGTGCTTCTCCAGGAAGGCCTTGCTGTAGCGCTTCATGAAGGGGTAGTCGAGCGCCCAGAAGGCCAGGCCGAGGAAGGGCACCCAGATCAGCTCCTTCTTCAGGAAGAACTTGAAGTAGGGCGTCTTGCGGTTGAAAGCCTGCACCAGGGCGGGAATGTCGACCCAGGACTGGTGGTTGCTGATCACCAGATACGAGGTATCGCCGCGCAACTGGGCAGCGCCGCGGATGTCCCAGACGGTCGGGGTCATCAGCGCGAAGATGGCCTTGTCGATCTCCGCCCAGGTCTCGGCGATCCACATCACCCCGCGGGAGCAGGCATCCTTCGCGCCCTGGCCGGGGACGACCAGCTTGAGCAGGGCGATCAGCATCATCGGCCCGATCAGGACCAGGGTGTTGAGCAGCAACAGGAGGCCGGCGATCACGCCGGCCAGCGTTTGCAGAGGACGTGCCCGCATGGGTTTTCCTTTCCTTGTGCGACGGTGGCGCGGGCCATGATACGCAGACAATTGTTCCGGCCCAAGCGGCGCAGGTATGGCGAACCAATGGCCGCCGTGCTAGTCCTATGCGACGTATTCCACCCCCGGAGATTCCGCGTGAAACGCGCCCTCGCCCTGCTTTCCCTGATTGCACTTCCCGGCCTGGCACTGGCCGCCGACGCCAAGCTGTACGGCCGCTACGAATGGGTCAGCCTGCCCGAACTGAACCAGACCCTGCAGGCCAAGATGGACACCGGCGCCTACACCTCTTCGCTGTCGGCCAAGGACATCCAGATCTTCCAGCGCGACGGCGAGGACTGGGTACGCTTCAAGCTGGCCACCAAGGACGGCGGCGACTCGGTGTACGAGCACAAGCTGGCGCGCATCTCGAAGATCAAGAATCGCTCCGACGGTGGCGGCGACGAGGACGAGGAAGCTTCCACTCCCGGCCTCAGCCAGCGTCCGGTGATCGAGCTGCCGGTGTGCCTGGGCGGCGACCAGCGCACCATCGAGGTCAACCTCACCGACCGCAGCCACTTCAACTACCCGTTCCTGATGGGCGCCAAGGGCCTGCGCAAGTTCCACGTCGCCGTCGACTCGGGCGGGCGCTTCGTCGCTGGCAAGCCGGACTGCTCCTGATCCCCGATTGACGCGGCGCGGGGCATGATGGACCCTTCTGCGGACCTTCCCGGGAAGCGGAATCCCATGCCCCACATCCTCATCGTCGAAGATGAAGCCGCCATCGCCGATACGCTGCTCTATGCCCTGCAGGCGGAGGGGTTCGAGACCACCTGGCTGAGCCTCGCCGGACCCGCCCTCGAGCGCCTGCAGCGCGATGCGTTCGACCTGGTCATCCTCGACGTCGGCCTGCCCGACATCAGCGGCTTCGAAGCCTGCAAACAGCTGCGACGCTTTTCCGAAGTACCGGTGATCTTCCTCACCGCGCGCAACGCCGAGATCGACCGCGTGGTGGGGCTGGAGATCGGCGCCGACGACTACGTGGTCAAGCCCTTCAGCCCGCGCGAAGTTGCCGCCCGGGTGAAAGCCATCCTCAAGCGCACCGCGCCGCGCGAAACGCCGGCCACTGCACCCGCTAGCAACGGCCCGTTCGAGGTGGACGAGGAACGCTTCCAGATCCGCTACCGCAGCCACCCGCTGGCCCTGACCCGTCACGAATTCCGCCTGCTGCAGACGCTGCTGGCGCGCCCTGAGCGCGTCTTCAGCCGCGAGCAATTGCTCGATGCCCTGGGCGTCGCCGCCGACGCCGGCTACGAGCGCAACGTCGACAGTCACATCAAGAGCCTGCGCGCCAAGCTGCGCCAGGTCGCGCCCGCCGCCGAGCCGATCCAGACCCATCGCGGCCTGGGCTACAGCTACGCGCCGGACAAGAGCTGATGCGTCTTTCGCTGCGGATCTTCCTGGTCTACTTCTTCTTCGTCGGACTGACCGGCTGGTTCGTCCTGCGCACGGTGATGGACGAAATACGCCCCGGCGTGCGGCAGTCCAGCGAGGAAACCCTGGTGGACACAGCCAACCTGCTGGCCGAGGTGCTGCAGGCCGACGTGAAGAACGGCACCCTCGACCAGAGCCGGCTGCCGGAGATGCTCCGCGCCTATGGCGCGCGCAGCCCGCAGGCGGACATCTGGGGCGTGAACAAGACGGCGGTGAACCACCGCATCTACGTCACCGACGCCCACGGCATCGTCCTGCTGGACTCCCTCGGCCAGGCCGTGGGCCAGGACTATTCGCGCTGGAATGATGTCTTCCTGACCCTGCGCGGCCAGTACGGCGCACGCTCCAGCCGCGAGTCGGCGGACGATCCGGAATCCTCGGTGATGTATGTCGCCGCGCCGATCCGTGATGGCGAGAAGATCATTGGCGTGGTCTCCGTTTCCAAGCCCAACCGCACGCTGCAGCCCTACATCGATCGTTCGCAGCGCCGCCTGGCCTGGCTCGGCGCTGGCCTGATCGCGCTCGGGCTGCTGGTCGGTGCGGGGCTGTCCTGGTGGCTGAGCCGCTCGCTGGATCGCCTGACCCGCTACGCCCAGGCGGTCAGCGAAGGCCGGCGCGCGGAACTGCCGCGTTATCGAGGCGGCGAGATGGCGCAACTGGCCGACGCGGTGGAGCGCATGCGCGTGCAGCTGGAGGGCAAGGACTACGTCGAGCGTTACGTGCACACGCTGACCCACGAACTGAAGAGCCCGTTGGCGGCCATCCGTGGCGCCGCTGAGCTGCTCGAAGGCGAGATGCCCGCCGAGCAGCGCGCGCGCTTCGTTGGCAACATCGCCGGGGAAGGCGAGCGCCTGCAACAACTGATCGAGCGTCTGCTGAACCTGGCCCAGGTGGAGCAGCGCCAGGGGCTGGAGGAGCGTGTGCCGGTGGCGTTGCAGGAGCTGGCGGATGAGCTGATCGACGAGCGCCTGGCACGCGTCCAGGGCGTGCAGCTGGAGAATGGCATTGCGCCGCAGGCGATGGTGCACGGCGAGCGCTTCCTGCTGCGCCAGGCGCTGGGCAACCTGCTGGACAACGCGCTGGATTTCACCCCGGCCGGCGGCGTGATCCGTTTCGCTGCGCAGCCGGAAGGCGAGGGCTGGCGCGTGGAGCTGTTCAACCAGGGCGAGGCCATTCCGGATTTCGCCCTGCCGCGCCTGACCGAGCGCTTCTACTCCCTGCCGCGGCCGGCAAGCGGGCGCAAGAGCACCGGCCTCGGCCTCAATTTCGTGGCCGAGGTGGCGGCGCTGCATGGCGGCGAGCTGAGCGTCGAGAACGTTCAGGGCGGCGTGCGCGCGAGTCTGCTTCTGCCCTTGTAGGAGCGAGCTTGCTCGCGAATCAGCCCCGCTGCGAGGCTCAGGTTCGCGAGCAAGCTCGCTCCTACAGGCAAGATGAAACACCGAGCGGGCTTTCGTAGGAGCCGCTGTCTTCTTCTGAAAGCCCTTGCTTGGGGCTCCCTCTCCCCCAGCCCTGGCTGCGTGCCCCGCTCCGAAGGGAGAGGGAGCCACTTGTGCCGGCTGACGCTATGGTTTCATCCTGCTCCGCACCAGTCCCCTCTCCCTTCAGGGAGAGGGCAAACCATCACGCAGGAGATGATGTAGGAGCGGATTAATCCGCGATAGGTTTGCCTCGCGCCGGGCAGCATCGCGGATGAATCCGCTCCCACGAAAAGCTAGCGCCACACAAAACCCACACAGTCTCCACATTCCGTCCCGAACGCTCCCACGCGCGGGCCCCAGGCTTGCTCCGTCGTCCACCTACGGAGAAGCCCTCGATGAACCGCCATCTCGGCATCAAGCTCGGCGCCATCGCGCTGTTGATCGTCCTCTTGCTCATACCCCTGCTGATGATCGACGGCCTCGTCGACGAGCGTCAGAACTACCGCGACGAAGTCCTCCAGGACATCGCCCGCAGCGCCAGCTACAGCCAGCAGCTCACCGGCCCGCTGGTGGTCGTGCCCTACACCCGCACCGTCCGTTCCTGGCGCCTGGACAAGGCGAGCCAGCAGCGCGTGCTGCAGGAGCGCGAGGTGCGCGGGCGGCTGTATTTCCTGCCGGAGGTGTTCAGCCTCGACGGGCAGATGCGCACCGAGCTGCGTCACCGCGGCATCTACGAAGCGCGCCTGTACCATGCCGACAGCCAGGTCAGCGGCAGCTTCGCCATCCCGGCCAACTACGGCATCACCAGCGATCTGGACAGCTACCGCTTCGACGACCCGCTGCTGGCGGTGGGCATCAGCGATGTGCGCGGCATCGAGAACGCGCCGAAGCTGAAGGTCGGCGACGAGCTGCGAGACTTCCAGCCGGGCACCCGGAGCCAGTTCCTCGGCAACGGCGTGCACGCGGTGCTGCCGCTCAAGACCAGCGACCGCGAGCAACGTTTCGACTATGCGTTCGAGCTGTCATTGCTGGGCAGCAGCCGACTGGACATCACCCCGGTCGGCCGCGACAGCCAGGTCAACCTGGTCTCGGACTGGCCGCACCCCAGCTTCGGTGGCGAGTTCCTGCCCACCGAACGCAGCGTCAGCGACCAGGGCTTCAGCGCGCGCTGGCGCACCAGCTTCTTCGCCACCAACCTGGAGGACCAGCTGCGTGCCTGCGCCGCACCGGTCCAGGCCGATGTCGCCCGTGCAGTCGAAGCGGTCGATCCGGATACCGCCCGCGCCAGCTCCGCCGAGTGCAGCGAGTTCGGCCAGCACCGCTTCGGCGTGGCGCTGGTGGACCCGGTGGACCAGTACCTGAAGACCGACCGCGCGGTGAAATACGCGCTGCTGTTCCTGGTCCTCACCTTCGCCGGCTTCTTCCTCTTCGAAGTGCTCAAGCGCCTGTCGGTGCATCCCATCCAGTACGCGCTGGTGGGCATGGCGCTGGCGCTGTTCTACCTGCTGCTGTTGTCGCTCTCCGAGCACATCGGTTTCGAACTCGCCTACCTGCTGTCCGCTGGCGCCTGCGTCGCTCTGATCGGCTTCTACCTCTGCCACGTGCTGCACAGCCTGGGGCGTGGCGCCGGTTTCAGCGCAGGGTTGGCCGGGCTCTACGGGATGCTCTACGCGCTGCTCAGCGCCGAGGACTACGCCTTGCTGATGGGTTCGCTGCTGTTGTTCGGCGTGCTCGGCGGCGTGATGGTGCTGACCCGCCGGCTGGACTGGTACGGCCTCGGCAAGCCGCGTGGCGATGACCTGGAGTTTTCCCTGGAAGACGTGCGCGTGCAGCGCTGAGGAGACTGGAAATGCCCAACCTGATGCGTTTTTCCCTGTGCCTGTTCGCCGGCCTTCTGGTCAGTGGCCTGTGCCTGCCCGTGCTGATGCTGCTGGGCCGCTTCGACTGGATCGCCCTGCTGGTGGCTACCGGCAAGCCGCTGGCGCACCTGGCGCTGTTGCTGCCGGGCGAGCTGTGGACGCAGCTCACCGGCGTCGAGGACGCGGCGAACAATCCTCATGTGCGCTCGTTCCTGGAAATGTGCATGGGCGTCGCGCAGCTCGGCCTGCTGCTGGCGCTGCCGCTCTACCGGCTGGGGAGGCAATCATGAGTGCGTGGAACGGACTGCGCGAAGAGCGCGAGATGGGCCGGCGGCTGGCGCGGCGGATCGCCGGGTTGTTCGAACCGGGACCGCAGCGGCGCGCGGTGCGTGATGAGCGGTTTCAGCGTCGGGTGATGCGGCACGTTCGCTGCGAGGTGAAATTCTGGCGCGCGGGCTATGCCCTCACCCCAACCCTCTCCCAAAGGGAGAGGGGTCTGGGCGGTGCCGGCTGGCGGGTATGGCTTACAGCGGATCGATCCCTGAGCTGCGCCCCATAGGATGGGGGGGAGCGCAGCGATACCCATCGATGAGTCAGGCAGGGGCCGTAGCCTGCATCGACGGCCGCTGGCTGATGTCGGCGAACCAGCGGGCCAGTTGCGGGTAGTCGGCGCGCCAGTCCCAGTGCGGCTGGCGGAAGTCCAGGTAGCCCAGGGCGCAGGCTACGCCGATGGCGGCGATGTCGAAGTTCGCGGCCAGTTCGGCATGGGCCTCGCCGTCGAAGTAGGCGAGGGTGCGGGTGATCTTCAGCTGCTGGTTGTCCAGCCATTTGTCCCAGTGTTTCTCCTGCGGGCGCATGGCGGTTTCGTAGCGGATCAGCACGGCCGCATCGAGCACGGCGTCGGCCAGGGACGCTAGGGTGAGACGGCGCCAGCGCGCGGCGCCTTCGCGGGGAATCAGCGGCTCGCCGGCGTGCTGCTGGTCGAGGTACTCGAGGATCACCCGGCTATCGTGCAGGGTCTGCCCGTCGACCAGGCGCAGGGCGGGAATCTTGCCGGCGGGGTTGTCGTGCAGCACGCCGGCATCCGGCGCGATGGGCGTATGGACGGCGGCGTACAGTTCCACGGCATCGGCCTGGCCGGTCTCGTGCAGTAGCACCATGACCTTGCGCACGAAGGGCGAGGCAGGGGCGTGGAACAGGACGGGGCGGGTACTCATCGACAGCAACTCCTGGGTTTGGTCGTGGCATCAGTTCTGGATCAGCACCAGGCGATCGGTGCCGGATTCGGCGCCCCACACCTCGCCGGGCCGGCCAAGCAGCTGGCGGACGTTGGCGTGTTGCTGGTCGCTGGGGTAGGCGGTGAATGTCTCGCTCTGCGGGTCGAAGCGCAGCAGCGCATTGGCGGAAAAGTCGCTCAGCCATACCTGGTCCATGGCATCGACGTAAACCGCATAAGGCTGCGGATGATCGCCCGGCAGCTTCCAGGTTTTCCACTGGTTGTCGCTGGGGTCGAAGCGCGCGAGGCTCCCGGCGTTCCACTGGCTGACCCAGAGCCGCCCCACGGAGTCGGCCCAGAGGCGGCGCGGGCCGCCTTGCGGGCTTGGCGCATCGAATGGGGTGACGCGATTGGCGAGGCCGTCGATCTGGCCGAGGTAGTTGCCCGCCAGCGAGGCGTACCAGAGGCCGCCGTCCGGCGCCACGGCGATGCCGTACGGACCCTTGCCGCGCGGCGCCGGCCAGACCTTGAGGTCGCGGCTGCTCGGGTCGAGGCGGCCGTAGAATCCGTTCTGCCCGGTGAACCACAGCACGCCGTCGTCATCGAATACCGCAGTGTTGAGGTTGGCGTTGGCCGCTTCCTTGGGCAACGGGATGACTTCCACGCCCAGGCGCTGGGCATCCACATGGACGATGGCGTTCTGGCCACTGTCGGTGATCCAGGCGTCGCCGTTGCCATCGGCGATCACGCCATGAGGGCTGGAGCCCTTGCCCAGGCTGACCTGTTCGGTCTGCCCGGTCTGCGGATCGAGGCGGCCGAGCGCACCGAGCTTCTGCGCGGTGTACCAGACCTTGCCGTCTTCGGTGGGGGCCACATCGTGCGGGCCGGAGCCCTTGGGCAGGTCGAAGTATTTCACCTGGGTGGCGTGGGCGCCGGTGGCCAGCAACAGGCCGGCGAGCAGCAGCGACAGAACGCGAGGCATGGGGCGCTCCTTGGCAGGGTTCGAATCAGGTGAGACTGTACGCCGGTCAGTGTGGCCGACGAAATGAAGGAGAACGGCTTGTGACGACGATTTCCGTACGCGGGGCGGCCTGCCGCCAGGGTTCGCCGGTGAACGACGATGCCATCGGCTACACCGCGCAGGCGGCCTGGGTGCTGGATGGCGCGACCAGCCTCGGGCAGGGGCTGGTGGGTGGCGAGAGCGACGCGCGCTGGCTGGCGCAGAGCGCCAATGCGCACCTGCAGCGCCTGCTGGAAGAGCAGCCGTATCGACCGACCGAGGATTTGCTGGCGCAACTGCAGGCGGGCATCGCCGCCGATTTCCAGCGCGATTCCGGCGTGGCCGTGAGCCTGGACCTTAGCCTGCCGACCGCCTGCCTGAGCCTGGTGCGGGTGCTGGGCGACGGCTCGCTGGAGCTGCTCAACCTCTGCGATACCTGCATCCACCTGGCCTGGGCGGATGGCCGCGTCGAGAGCTTCGGCGATACGCCGCTGGAAGAGATCGATCGCCAGTCGGTGCAGCGGCTACTGGCGCTGCGCGAGGCGAATCCGGACTGGAGCCACGCGCAACTCTGGCAGGCCAGTCGCGAATGGGTGCGGCGCAACCGCGCTCTGGCCAACACACCGCAAGGCTACTGGTGCCTGGACCCGAGCGAGCGCTGGATTCCCCACGTGCAGCGCCGGGTGCTCGATCCGGCGGGGCTGAAGGCGTTCATGCTGGTGACCGATGGCTTCGACCGTTTGCTGGATTTCCGCCAGTACGATCTCGATGCGCTGTTCGCGGCGCTGCCCGAGCGGGGCGTGGAGGCCCTGATCGACGAATTGCGCGCGGTCGAAAGCGCCGATGGCCAGGCATTGGAATACCCGCGCCTGAAGATCCACGACGATGCGAGCGTGGTGTGGGGAGAAGTGATGGTGGGCATGGCGTAGGAGCGGCGATGACATCCGGCGCGATGCAGACCTATCGCGGACGGAGTCCGCTCCTACGTGGCCTGAAACAACGGAGCGGGCCTCCACTGAAGGGCGCATAACCTGGGACAGGTTATCCGCCGAGGGGGCGGATAACGCTGGCGCGTTATGCGCCCTGCGATCGTTTTTCTTCTGACGGTTCGTGCTTGGGATTTTCCCTCTCCCTAACCCTCTCCCTGAAGGGAGAGGGGACCGTATGGTGCAAGCTCAAGCCGACGAGTCAGCCGGCACGGGCGGCGCCCTCTCCCTTTGGAGCGGGGCGCGCAGCCAGGGCGGGGGAGAGGGCATGCCCCGGAGCGATATTTCGGGTAGGAGCGGACTCCGTCCGCGATGGCCCCCGGCGCGATGCGGACCAATCGCGGACGCAGTCCGCTCCTACGTGGTCTGAAACACCGGAGCGTAGGGCGAATAACCTGGAACAGGTTATCCGCCGAGGGAACGGCGGATAACGCTGGCGCGTTATGTGCCCTACGAGGGCCTGTTACCTCAGAACTTGTAGTTGACGCTCGCGACCACGTTGCGACGGTCGCCGTAGTAGCAGTAGAAGCCGTCGCAGGTGGAGATGTATTCCTTGTCGAATACGTTGTTGGCATTCAGCGCGACGTTCAGGCCGTTGAGGCTGTTGTCCAGGCGGCCGAGGTCGTAGTGCACCGCGGCGTCGTAGAGGGTGTAGGAACCGGTGTCGCCGTCCGACTTGTCGCGCACGTAGCCCATGCTGCCGATGGCGATGTTGTGGGTCTCGCCGACGTAGCGGGTGCCGAAGCCCAGGCCGAAGCCGTCGAGCAGGCCGTCGTGCCAGGTGTAGTCGGCCCACAGCGAGGCCTGGTTCTCCGGGGTGAGCGGCAGCGGACGGTTCTTGTCCAGCGGGTTGGCGACCTTGGTCATCTTGCTGTTGGCGTAGGTGTAGGCGGCGGTGACCTTGAGGTTCTCGGTGACGTTGCCCACCGCCTCCAGCTCGAAGCCGCGCACCTGCGCTTCACCCACCGGTCGGCTGATGAAGTCGCTGCCGGTGAGGACGATGTTCTTGCGGGTCAGGTCGTAGACGGCGGCGCTGAGCATCAGGTCGGTGCCCACCGGCTGGTACTTCACGCCCAGCTCGACCTGCTTGCCGGTGCTTGGCTCGAAGGCCGCGCCGTTGGTGCCGCCGGCTTCGGTCTGGAAGGATTCGGCATAGGACACGTAGGGCGCCACGCCGTTGTCGAACACGTAGCTGAGCGCCGCGTTGCCGCTGAACTGGCTGTCGCGGCGGGTGTCGGTGGCGCCATCGGCGTTGTAGAACTTCGAACCGGTGTGGGCCCAGTCCTGGCGGCCGCCGAGGGTCAGGCGCCAGTTGTCCAGGGCGATCTGGTCCTGGGCGTACAGACCGGTGTCGCGCATCTTCTGGTTGTAGTCGTTGTACGCGGTGTAGACGACGTTGCTGAAGTCCTGGCCATAGATCGGCTTGCTGATGTTGCTGGTTGGCGCGGTGCCGTACAGCCACTTGTAGTTGGTGTTGGCGCGCTGGTGATCCAGGCCCAGCAGCAGGGTGTGCTTGAGCGGGCCGGTGGCGAAGTCGGCCTGCAGGTTGTTGTCGATGGCGAACTGGCTGATGTCTTCGTCCACCACGTTGGCGCCGCGGGACAGGGTGCCGTCGTCGGCCACCGAGGTCGCGCTGCCGCCGGCGGTGATGCCCTGGAAGGACAGGTCGCTCTTGGTGTAGCGCAGGTTCTGGCGGAACTGCCAGACGTCGTTGATGCGGTGTTCGAAGGCGTAGCCCAGGGCGTAGTAGGTCTTGTCGTAGAACTCCCAGTCCGGGTCGCCGAGGTTCTTGTGGTAGCGCACCTCGCCCGCCGGGGTCGACAGCTTGGTGCCCTGCAGCGGCAGGAACTGGCTGGTGATGCCGGTATCGTCGCGGTTGAACTGGGAGAGGAAGGTCAGCCTGGTGTCCTCGTCGAAGTTCCAGGTCAGGCTCGGGGCGATGTTGTAGCGCTTGTTGTCGACGTGCTCGACCTGCGTGTTGCTGTCGCGCACCACGCCGCTGACGCGGTAGAGCAGGTTGCCGGCGTCGTCGACCTTGCCGGTGCTGTCGAAGGAAATCTGCTTGTGCTCGTAGCTGCCGACTTGCAGCTGCACTTCGTGGCTGCTTTCGGCCTGCGGGCGGCGGCTGGTCATGTCCAGCAGGCCGCCGGGTGGGGTCTGGCCATACAGCGAGGAGGCCGGCCCGCGCAGCAGGGCGACGCGCTCCAGGTCCCAGGTTTCCAGCCTGGGCATCACGTAGGCGCCCTTGGGCAGAGGCAGCCCGTCGAGGAACTGGGTCGGCTCGAAGCCGCGCACCTTCAGCCACTCGGCGCGGGTGTCGTTGCCGTAGCTGCTGGCGATCACGCCGGGCATGTAGCGCACTGCGTCGTCCAGGCTCTGTACGTTGCGGTCCTGCATCTGCTCGCGGGTGGCGACGGAGATGGAGCGCGGGGTTTCCAGCAGCGGGGTGTCGGTCTTGGTGCCGGCGCGAGTGCGGGTGGCCAGGTAGCCGATGGCGGGGCCGTCCGGGTCTTCCTGCGCGCCGCTGATGGTAGTGGCGGACATCGACAGGGTGTCGCTCGGCACCGGGCGCAGGCTGTAGCTGCCCGATTCGCTTTCCACCAGTTCCAGCCCGCTGCCCTGCAGGGCCTGGCGCAGCGCGCCGGCAGCATCGTAACGGCCCTGCACGGCATGCGCGCTGCGGCCCTGGGCCAGCGCCGGGTCGAGGCTCAGCGACAGGCCGGCTTCGGCGGCGATGCGGTTGAGGGTGCTGGCCAGTGGGCCGGACGGCAGCTGGTAGTCACGCACGGCTTCGGCGGCGATGGCCGCGGAGGTGGCCAGCAGGATGGCACTGGCCAGCAGGCAGGGGCGGAGCGACAGTTCGAACGGGCGGCGCATTGAAAACGACTCCTGAATGAAAGCGATTCTCGATGCCTCCTTGCCGAACGAGATTCAAAAAGTGATAGGGCGGGGGTGAAAAATTTTTCCGGCTGTACGCAGTGGTTGATGCGAACGGCTTTTCGTAGGATCGAGGGGGACGCCTAGTTCTTGCTCGCGAACCCCCTTGACGCCTGTGCTTCGGGGGGACTCTGTTCGCGAGCAAGCTCGCTCCTACAGGGGCATCTCAGCGACGCGGCACCACGCGGGCGTACCACGGGCCGTGTTTCTCGACTCGCACCGGCAGCGTCGGCTCCAGCGAGCTGAGCGCCAGGTCGATGTTCTTCAGCGGGAAGCTGCCGGTGATGCGCAGGTCCGCCAGCGCCGGATCGACGCCCAGGTAACCGGGCCTGTAGCGCGCCAGTTGGTCGATCAGCTCGACCAGGCGCACGTTGTCCACCACCAGCATGCCGTGGGTCCAGGCGTCGGCGGTGGCGCTGTTGGCTTCCACCGCGCCGAAGCCGTCGGCACGCACGCGCACGTGCTGGCCCTGGTTGATCACACGTTCGTCCGGCAACTGTTCGGGGCGCGCCGCGACGGCGGACTGCAGGACGCTCAGCAAGGTGCTGTGGCCGTCGTCGCGCTCCACCAGGAAGCGCGTGCCGAGGGCGCGCAGGCGGCCTTCGTCGGTCTCGACGATGAACGGGCGGCTGTCGCCGTGGGCGGTTTCCACCAGGATCTCGCCGCTGAGCAGGACGATGCGCCGCTGCTGCGCGTCGAAGCGCACATCGACGGCGGTGCGGCTGTTCAGCTTCAACAACGTATTGTCCGGCAGCCGCAGCTCGCGCTGTTCTCCGGTGGCGGTGACCAGGTCGGAGAAGGCATAGCGCACCGGCATGTAGCGGTTGCCGACACCCAGCGCCAGCGCGCCGACGAGCAGCAACGACAAGCCGGTGCCCGCCAGGCGGCGGACCTTGCGCCGGGACTCGCCGGGCGAGCGCAGCAGGGCATTGCGCGCGGCCTTGGGCGCAGCGCCAGCGAGACTGCGGTCGAGCATGCCCAGCTGGCTCCAGGCGCGGGCGTGTTCGCTGTGGGCCGAATGCCAGCGGGCGAAAGCGGCTTCATCGTCCGGGCGCGATTCGCCGGAACTCAGGCGCAGCTGCCAGCTGATCGCCTCGTCGAGCACCTGCAGGGAAACCGGCCCCTTCACGTCGGCTCGCCGTACAGCGCGATGTAGCACTGGCGCAGGCCCTGGGCGATGTACTGGCGTACGCGCGGGACGGAAACGCCCAGTTGCTCGGCGATTTCGGCGTGGCCCAGGCCGTCCAGGCGGTTGAGCAGGAAGGCGCTGCGCGCGCGGGTGGACAGCTTGCCCAGCAGGCGGTCGATCTCGCGCAGGTCGGCGAGGATCAGGCAGTGCTCCTCGGCGGAGGGCTGCACGGCTTCGGGCAGGCACTTCAGCTCTTCGAGGTAGGCCTGTTCCAGCGCCACGCGGCGCCAGTGATCCACGAGAATGCCCTTGGCCACGGTCACCAGGAAGGCGCGCGGTTCACGCAGTGAGGGCAGCTCGCGACGACCGAGCACGCGGACGAAGGTGTCCTGGCTCAGGTCTTCGGCGCGCTGCGGACAGCCCAGGCTGCGGTTCAGCCAGGCGGTCAGCCAGTCGCGGTGATCGCGATACAAGGTGCCAACGAGTTCGCCGCTACCCATCCGGATGGCCGACAAGCTACTCCCCCAATGATCCCAAATGGGATCAAGTTAAAAAACGATAACCATTCGCAAATGATCGCAAAGTGCAGTCAAGCGCGCAATTGGCGCCGGTCGGCTTTTGCCGCCAGTCGCCCGCTTTTCGGCGTCGTTCTACAATCGGACGACCCTTTTTGCGGAAAGCCTCGCCATGTCCGATCCCGTGCTGATCATCGGTTCCTTCCTCTCGCCCTACGTGCGCAAGGCGCTGGTCCTGCTGGAAATGAAGGGCGTGGACTACCGCATCGACTCCGTCGTGCCGTTCTTCGGCAACGAGGACTTCGAGCGCCTGAGCCCGCTGCGCCAGGTGCCGGTGCTGGTGGACGGCGAGCTGGTGCTGAACGATTCCTCGGTGATCTGCCAGTACCTGGAGGAGCGTTATCCACAGCCCGCGTTGTACCCGGCGGATATCGCCGAGCGCGCCCGCGCGCGCTGGATCGAGGAATTCGCCGACAGCCGCATGGGCCAGGTGGTGATCTGGCAGCTGTTCGACCAGTTGGTGATCGGCCGCGGCGTCTGGGGCCGCGAGCCGGACGCGGCGCTGCTGGAGAAGACCTACCAGCACGATCTGCCGGCCGTGTTTGATTATCTGGAAGCGCAGTGGCCGGAAAGCGGCTGGCTGTTCGGCGAGCTGTCCATCGCCGACATCAGCGTCGCCTGTTTCATGCGCAACGCGCAGTTCGCCCGCTACGAGCTGGACGCCCAGCGCTGGCCGAAACTGGCGGCCATGCTCGCCGCGACCTTCGCGCTGCCGGCGTTCCAGAAGCTCAACCAGTTCGAGCGCGCCATCGCCCGCACGCCCATTCTTCAGCAGCGCGAGGCGCTGATCGCCGCCGGCGCGCCGGTCAGCGAGATCAGCCACATGCGCGAGCGGCCGGTGCGCGGCCCGATGAGCCGCAGCTGATCAGGCCTCCTGCAGAAAACTCCAGAGACGCTGCGCGACCGGACCGTGGGCGCGGTCACGCAGGCGTGCGGCGACCAGTTCCTCGCGGCGACCGGGCAACTGGGGACCGCTGAGATCGCGCAGGCGGCCATTGGCCAATTCTTCCTCGATCAGGTGACGCGGCAGGTGACCCCAGGCCAGGCCGTGCAGCACCAGCTCCTTCTTCATCGCCTGATCCGGCACCGTGCATTGCGGCGCTCCTTCGAGGGTGAAGAATTCCACCGGCGGCGAGTGGCGGGCGCTGTCGCGCATCACGCACTGGGTGAGCGCGCGCAGGTGCTCGGGGCGGATGTCATCGCTGTCCGCCAGTAGTGTCGGCGCTGTCACCGGGATGAACTCCACCGTACCCAGGTCGAGCCATTCCAGGCGCGGGTCGGCCTTGTCCACGCGGTGCAGGATCAGCTCGGCCTCGCCATCGAGCAGCCGTTCCAGCGGGCCGCTGACGCTTTCGAAGTACAGCTGCAAGCGCGTGCGGGGCTGCGTGGCGAAGAACCGCGCGAGCTTTTCCAGCAGGGCAGGGCGCGGGCAGAAATCGCCGAGCACGACGCGCAATTCGCTTTCCTCGCCCGCCGCCAGGTGCACGGCATGGTCCCGCAGGTTGCCCAGTTCGCGCAGCAGGCCCTGGGCGCGGCGGTGGAAGGATGCGCCGGCGCCGGTCAGGGCGACGCGGTAGCCGCTGCGGTCGAGCAGCTCGAAACCGAGCTGGCGCTCCAGCCGGGCGACGGCGGCGAAAACCGCCGGGTGCGAGCGGTGCAGTTGCTGGGCGGCGGCCTGGAAACCGCCGGCTTCGACCACGGCGTCAAAGCACTGCAGGTCGTGCAGGGTGAAGTCTGGCATGTCAGCTTTCCTGACAGGGATCGTTCATTCTTTGTAATTTCTTCGAAGGCCGGCCGCAACTAGCCTCGCTCTCATCACATCCCGAGGAGGCTGCCATGAGCCCGCTGCGCTACCTGACCACCCGCGACAACGCCCGCATCGCCTATCGCCTGGACGGCCCCGCCGATCGGCCGCTGCTGGTGCTGTCCAACTCCATCGGCACCGACCTGCACATGTGGGACGGGCAGATCGCCGCGCTGAGCGAACACTTCCGCGTGCTGCGCTATGACGCTCGCGGGCACGGCGCTTCCAGCGTGCCGCCCGGCCCCTATGCGCTGGCGCGGCTGGGGGAAGACGTGAGCGAGCTGCTCGACTCGCTCGGTGTGCAACGTGCGCATTTCCTCGGGCTTTCCCTCGGCGGTTTCGTCGGCCAGTGGCTGGCGCTGAACGCGCCGCAGCGCATCGAGCGCCTGGTCCTGGCGAACACCTCCGCCTGGCTCGGGCCACAGGAGCAGTGGGACGCGCGCATCGCCGAGGTACTGGCGGCGGAGGATATGCAGGGCACCGCGGCCACCTTCCTCGCCAACTGGTTCCCGGCGGCCTGGCTGGATTCGCAGCGGTCGGAGGTCGAGCCGTTCCGCGCCACGCTGCTGGCGACCAACCGGCATGGGCTGGCCGGCTCCTTCGCCGCGGTGCAGGAAACCGATCTGCGCAGCGCATTGCACGGCGTGCGCCTGCCCACGCTGGTGATCGCCGGCCAGTTCGACACGGTGACCGCTGCGGACCACAGCGAGCTGATTGCCCAGGCGATCCCCGGCGCGCGCCTGCTCACGCTGCCGGCGGTGCACCTGTCGAACATCGAGTTCCCCCGTGAGTTCGAAGGCGCGGTGCTGGATTTCCTGCTGGCGCCCTGAGCAACAAGGCCGCCCTCGGGCGGCCTTGCGGTTTATCCACAGGCGTCAGTGATGCGCCGCATCCACCGCGATGGGCTCGCCGCAGACGTCCGCGTAGCTGCGCTTGCGGTCGGCCAGGGTGTAGTGGATCAGCGCGCCGAGCCCCGCGCCGAAGAACCAGGAAAACTGCGACAGCGCCTCGAACGCCGGCACCAGCGCCAGCACGATGGCGATCAGCGCCGCCGGTACGAACGCCGCCACGGCGCGCAGGTTCACGCCGCCGCTGTAGTGGTAGGCGGCGTCGCGGCTCTCGCTGTAAAGCTCGGGCAGGTTCACCCGGCTGCGGCGCACCAGGTAGTAGTCGGTGACGATGATCCCGTACAGCGGGCCGAGCAGCGCGCCCAGGCCGCCGAGGAAATACACGATCACCGCCGGGCTGTTGTACAGGTGCCAGGGCAGGATCAGCACCGCGATGGTGGCGCTGAGCAGGCCGGCGCGGCGGAAGTTCAGCAGGTTCGGCGCGAGGTTGGTGAGCACGTAGGCCGGGGCGACGAAGTTGGCCATGATGTTCACCGCCACGGTGACGATCAGGAAGGCCAGGCAGGCCAGCACCAGGCCGAAGGTACTGGGGATCGCGGCGACGATTTCCGTGGGGTTCTGCACCAGCTTGCCGTCGATGCTGAACTGCGCGCCGGCCAGCACCACGGCGATCAGTGCGAAGCCCAGCATGTTCACCGGCAGGCCCCAGAAGTTGCCGACGCTGATGGTGCGGCGGTCCGGGCAGTTGCGGGTGAAGTCGCAGAAATTGAGGATCATGGTGCCGTACAGCGAGACCCACAGCGCGGCGGCGCCCAGTACTTTCAGCCACATTGCCGAGCCACTCGGCGCGTTGCCGCTGGACCAGGAAATCGACAGGCCGGCGCGCCAGTACATCCAGCCGGCGAGGCTGGCGAAGGCCACCAGGATGATCGGCCCGGCGAAGGATTCGTAGCGGCGCACCATCTCCATGCCGTAGGCGAAGATCACCAGCTGCACGCACCAGATGCCGAGGAAGGTGATCCAGCCGAGGGTCGACAGGCCGAGGATCGAATCCTGGTCGTAGGCCGCAAGGCTCGGCGCGATGGCGGTGAGCAGCACGCGCAGGACCACCGAGGCGAGGTAGGTCTGGATGCCGAACCAGGCGATGGCGATCACCGCGCGGATCAGCGCCGGCACCTGCGCGCCGTGGATGCCGAAGCTGATGCGGCACATCACCGGATAGGGCAGGCCGGTCTTCTGGCCCATGTAGCCGGACAGGTTCATCAGGCCGTAGATCACCATCGCGCCGAGGGCGAAGGCGGCGAGGATCTGCGCACCGCTCATGCCCAGGGCGAACAACCCGATGGCGAAGGAATAGTTGGCGATGTTGTGCACATCGTTGGTCCAAAGCGCGAACAGGCTGTAACGGCCCCAGTTGCGCCCGGCGGCCTTGGTCGGGGCCAGGTCGGCGCTGTACAGACGTGGGCTCAGAGTCGGGGCGGCGGTCTTCGCGGAAGCCGCGCCATCGACAGCTTGAACAGGGGAAACGCCGGACAGGTGGGTAGGGCTGGAGGTCATGGGCTACTCGGCTTTTGTATGCACGGCTTTTTATGGTTTGTGTGCAAAGCCAGTTCCGTGCCAGGGCCACCGTCTACAGCTTTTCAAGCCTCGTTGAAGCCAAGTGCGAATCACCTGTGAGCCCTTTATTGGTGCGGCCTTGATGGCTGTCCAAGTGGTCAGGAAATTAATTTTCCATAGCAATCATTGACTTGAGAGTCAGGTCGGCGCTGCGCTTCGAAAGTCCGCGATGGGGATTTTGTACACAATAATTGTGCACATGCGTTACGTGACGAGTTTGCGGCGCCCGGAAGCTATCGCGGACGGAGTCCGCTCCTACGAGAACACCGCGTTCGATGAGTTGAATCCGTGCTCCGTCCTGGCGCGGGAGGTGCCTATGCTTCTTGTAGGAGCGGAGCTTCTCCGCGAAATCGGTGCGTCCTGAGGGATTCGCGGACAAGGTCCGCTCCTACGTCAACGGGTGAGCCCTGCGTAGGAGCGGACTTCGTCCGCGATTGGGGGCGTGGCACCAGTTCGTCGAATGGCAGCCATAAAAAAACCGCCCCGAAGGGCGGTTTTTCATCGCAGCGCGAAGCTCTTACAGGCCGTTCCTGGCCTTGCTCTTCACCTTGAATTCGCGACGGCGGCGGTGCAGCACCGGCTCGGTGTAGCCGTTGGGCTGCTTGGTGCCTTCGAGGACCAGTTCCAGCGCAGCCTGGAAGGCCACGTTGTCGTCGAAGTTCGGCGCCATCGGGCGGTACTGGGCGTCACCGGCGTTCTGGCGATCCACCACCGAAGCCATGCGCTTGAGGCTTTCCAGCACCTGCTCCTGGGTCACCACGCCGTGGCGCAGCCAGTTGGCCAGCAGCTGGCTGGAGATGCGCAGGGTGGCGCGGTCTTCCATCAGGCCGACATCGTTGATGTCCGGCACCTTGGAGCAGCCGACGCCCTGGTCGATCCAGCGGACCACGTAGCCGAGGATGCCCTGGGCGTTGTTGTCCAGCTCGTTCTTGATCTCTTCCGCGCTCCAGTTGGTGTTCGGGGCGAGAGGAATGGTCAGGATGTCGTCCACCGAAGCCGGCGCGCGCTTGGCCAGTTCGGCCTGGCGGGCGAACACGTCGACCTTGTGGTAGTGCAGCGCATGCAGGGTGGCGGCGGTCGGCGACGGAACCCAGGCGGTGTTGGCGCCGGCCAGCGGGTGAGCGATTTTCTGCTCGAGCATGGCGGCCATCAGGTCGGGCATGGCCCACATGCCCTTGCCGATCTGCGCCTTGCCCTGCAGGCCGGTAGCGAGGCCGACGTCGACGTTGTTGTTCTCGTAGGAACCGATCCACTTCTCGGTCTTCATGGCGCCCTTGCGCACCATGGCGCCGGCTTCCATGGAGGTGTGGATCTCGTCACCGGTGCGGTCGAGGAAGCCGGTGTTGATGAACACCACGCGCTCGGCGGCGGCCTTGATGCAGGCCTTCAGGTTGACGGTGGTGCGACGCTCTTCGTCCATGATGCCGACTTTCAGCGTGTTGCGCGGCAGGCCCAGCAGGTCCTCGACGCGGCTGAAGATCTCGGCGGCGAAGGCGACTTCTTCCGGGCCGTGCATCTTCGGCTTGACGATGTACACGCTGCCGGTACGGCTGTTCTTGCGGGTCGCGCTGCCGTTCAGGTTGTGAATGGCGATCAGGCTGGTGAACAGGCCGTCCTGGATGCCTTCGGGTACTTCATTGCCCTGGGCGTCGAGAATCGCCGGGTTGGTCATCAGGTGGCCAACGTTGCGCACGAACAGCAGGGAGCGGCCATGCAGGCTCAGCTCGGAACCGTCGGCCTTGGTGTAGACGCGGTCCGGGTTCATGGTGCGGGTGAAGGTGCTGCCGCCCTTGGAGACCTGCTCGGCGAGGTCGCCTTTCATCAGGCCCAGCCAGTTGCGGTAGACCACGACCTTGTCGTCGGCATCGACGGCGGCCACGGAATCTTCGCAGTCCATGATGGTAGTCAGCGCGGATTCCATCAGGACGTCTTTCACGCCAGCGGCATCGGTCTGGCCGATCGGGCTGGTCGGGTCGATCTGGATTTCGAAGTGCAGGCCGTTGTGCTTGAGCAGCACGGCTTTCGGCTTGCCGGCTTCGCCCTGGAAGGCGAGGAACTGAGCGGCGTTCTTCAGGCCGGTCTCGCTGCCGTTCTTCAGGGTCACGGCCAGTGCGCCGTTCTTCACCACGTAGGCGGTGGCGTCGACGTGGGAGCCGGTTTCCAGCGGGGCGGCTTCGTCGAGGAAGGCACGGGCGAAGGCGATCACCTTGTCGCCGCGGACCTTGTTGTAGCCCTTGCCCTTCTCGGCGCCGTTCTCTTCGCTGATCGCGTCGGTGCCGTACAGTGCGTCGTACAGCGAGCCCCAGCGGGCGTTGGCGGCGTTCAGGGCGAAGCGCGCGTTCATCACCGGCACCACCAGCTGCGGGCCGGCCATGCGGGCGATTTCTTCGTCGACGTTCTGGGTGCTGGCCTGGAAGTCGGCCGGCTCGGGCAGCAGGTAGCCGACTTCCTGCAGGAAGGCCTTGTAGGCGGCGGCGTCATGGGGCTTGCCGGCGCGAGCCTGGTGCCAGCCATCGATCTTCGCCTGGATCTCGTCGCGCTTGGCGAGCAGGGCCTTGTTCTTGGGGGCCAGGTCATTGATTACGGTTTCGACACCTGCCCAGAACTTGCCAGCGTCAATGCCGGTGCCGGGAATGGCTTCGTTGTTGACGAAGTCGAAAAGGACTTTGGCGACCTGCAGGCCACCGACTTGAACGCGTTCAGTCATTGCTTGCCTCACTCTGCTCAGGACCAGCTCTGGACACAGGCAAAACGCCTTGTAGTCCGAGCCGCGGAATACTACATGATGCCGTGGGAAAAATCAGTGGGCTAGCGTCGCGGTTAGACCAAAGTACGCATATCAGTCACGTAGCAGGTCATATGTTCGCAAAAATCATCTGGATTGTTCCAGATAAATCTTAAAACTGTACACGCATTCCCCGCATGGGTACCTGTGGCAGCCCGTCGCAGCCGGCAGACCTCGCCGTGCCTATACTGCTTCTTCCCTTCTGGAGAATCCCGCATGTCCGTGACGCTTGCCACCCCCGCCGATCTGGATGACCTGGTTCCGCTGTTTTCCGGCTACCTCGATTTCTATGAGGTGCCCGCGCCCCACGCGAAGATCCGCGAGTTCCTCGAGGCGCGCATCGGCAGCGGCCAGTCCACCGTGTTCATCGCGCGCAGCATCGACGGGCTGGCGGTAGGCTTCGTGCAGCTGTATCCGTTCTTCGCTTCCCTGGCATTGCAGGCGTCCTGGCTGGTCAGTGATCTTTACGTGCTGCCCGCCGCGCGCCGCGATGGCTACGGCGAGGCGCTGATGAACGCCGCCCGCGCCCACGGCGAGAGCACCGGCGCCTGCGGCCTGATGCTGGAGACGGCGAAGACCAACCGCGCTGGCCAGTCGCTCTACGAGCGCCTGGGCTACAAGCGGGACGACCAGTTCTACACCTATTGGCTGGACCTCACGGCCTAGCCCTTTGCGGAGACTGCTCATGGACCACCTCGTATTGACCGTCATCGCCCAGGACCAGCCCGGTCTGGTGGAGCGCGTGGCCAAATGCATCGCCGCCCACGGCGGCAACTGGCTGGAAAGCCGCATGTCGCGGATGGCCGGGCAGTTCGCCGGGATCCTTCGCGTGGCCGTGCCCGCCGAGGGCTATGACGAGCTGGTGGAAGGCCTGCAGGAGCTGAGCGAGCACGGCATCCGCGTGCTGCTGGCGGAAAGCGGCATCGAGCCGGCCTGCAACTGGAAGCCGATCCACCTCGACCTGGTGGGCAACGACCGCCCCGGCATCGTCCGCGACATTACCCAGCTGCTGGCCGAGCATGGCGTGAACCTGGAGCGCCTGAGCACCGAAGTGCTGCCCGCGCCCATGAGCAGCGAGCCGCTGTTCCACGCCGAGGCGCTGCTGGCCGTGCCGCTGACCCTGCCGCTGGAAAACCTGCAGCAGAAGCTGGAAGAACTGGCGGACGACCTGATGGTGGAGCTGAATTTCCACAGCGGGGAATGACTGTTCCACTCTCACCGCGCGGATTGTGGAAAAACCTGTTGGCTCTCTGTTAATGGATTGGCAGAGGGCCCATTTTACTTGGGCTGCGTGTCAGTCTGCTTATCCACTGCCTGTCTTTCCGCTGTGCACAGATTACGGGGATCGAGGCGTGGGCATTCTGTTGATAAGTGCTTGAAGCAGCCTGTTTCCGCGGCTTGCGACGATTTGGTCGTTTTCTGTACAGAGCGTGCTCGGGGGCTCGGCGTTCGCGGCTATCCCGTCACTGTGCACAAAACCACTGGAAGAGTCTGTGGAGAAGCCGTTCATGGAACGCTGCAGGCCACGTAGCTTCTGGCGCTCAGGCGGTTGTCCACTTTCTGATCGGGGGGCTTTCGTCCATCCACACGAAGCGGTGATCAGCCTGTGGAAAAGCCGGGGGAATGTCTCTGCAGGCTGGAGTTCACGGGGCCTGGGTTGGATTGATCAAATATTGATCATTCTGGCGTGTGCTATCAGAGCGGGCCGCAGTAAGAAGAGCACGGCTGGAGGCTTGTGGAAGAAAAAGCCGTTATCCCCGCAAATGCGGGATAGAGCTGTGGACAATCTGCGGGTGATTGCCTGCAAGCCGCGATTGGCGTGGCTTGCAGGCAGTGGATCAATTAGTGATCAGTCGCCGCGCGAGAGGCGGTACCAGATGTCCACGCTGTAGACGAACAGGCCCGCCCAGATGCAGCAGAGTGAGACCAGTCGGGTGCTGTCCAGGTGCTCGCCGAACAGCAGGATCGCCTGCAGCAGCACCAGGGTCGGCGCCAGGTACTGCAGGAAACCGAGGGTCGCGTAGGGCAGGTGGCGCGCGGCGGCGTTGAAGCACACCAGCGGCACCAGGGTGATCGGGCCGGCGGCGGCGAGCCAGAGGGCGTCCCGGGTGGTCCAGAAGTCCGCGTGCACGCTCGGGCCATCGGCGAACAGTACGAGATAGCCGATCGCCAGCGGCAGCAGGATCCAGGTCTCCACCACCAGGCCCGGCAGCGCGGCCACCGGCGCCTGCTTGCGGATCAGCCCATAGAAGCCGAAGGTCAGCGCCAGCGCGAGCGATACCCAGGGCAGGCTGCCCAATTGCCACAACTGCTGCGCCACGCCCAGCGCCGCCAGGGCGACAGCGAGCCACTGCAGTGGGCGCAGGCGCTCGCGAAGGATCACCAGGCCCAGCAGCACATTGACCAGCGGGTTGATGTAGTAGCCCAGGCTGGCCTCGATCATATGGCCGTTGTTCACCGCCCAGACGTAGACCAGCCAGTTGCTGGCGATCAGCAGGCCGCTGGCGGTGAGCACGGCGATGCGCTTGGGGTTCTCGCGCAGCTCGCGCCACCAGCCGGGGTGCTTCCACACCAGCAGGAGCAGGGCGCCGAACACCGCCGACCAGATGGCCCGGTGGGTGATGATTTCCAGGGCGGGGATGCGTTCGAGCAGCTTGAAGTAGATCGGGAAGAGTCCCCAGATGACATAGGCAGTCAGGCCCAGGGCATAGCCCCGGCGGGGATTGGCGGTGGCCATGGAACATCCTTGGTTAGGCAGCTAATGAGTGGCTGCACAATTCTAGGGCGCTCGCGTGGGCTTGTCTTTGCCGCCGCGGTGGATGTCGCGGCGGTGTCGGCGAATGTGCGTAACGAAGCCGTTACGGGGAGTCCAGACCTGTAGGAGCGAGCTTGCTCGCGAACGGATTCCCCCGGCGGTGCCGGAGCCGGGCGGGTTCGCGAGCAAGCTCGCTCCTACGAAGAGCAAGCGGCGGCGGATTCCGTTGGCGATCCGGCCGCCCGGCCGGCAATGAAAATGCGTGGCTCAGAACAGCCGCAACGGCTCCTCGTCCAGCGCCGCCAGTTGCTCGCGCAGCACCAGCACCTGCTCGCCCCAGTAACGCTCGCTGCCGAACCAGGGGAAGCTCGGCGGGAATGCCGGGTCGTCCCAGCGGCGCGCCAGCCAGGCGCTGTAGTGCATCAGGCGCAGGGCGCGCAGGCCTTCGATCAGCGGCAGCTCGCGCGGGTCGAAGTCGTGGAATTCCTGGTAGCCGTCGATCAGCTCCGAAAGCTGTCCGAGGCGCTCCTGGCGCTCGCCGGCGAGCATCATCCACAGGTCCTGCACGGCCGGGCCCATGCGGCAGTCGTCGAGGTCGACGACATGGAAGGTCTCGTCGCGGCACAGCAGGTTGCCGGGGTGGCAATCGCCATGCATGCGGATGGGCTTGTACTTCACGCGGGCGTAGAGGTCGTCGATTTTCTTCAGCAGGTCACGGGCGACGGACTCGTAGGCCGGCAACAGGCTCCTGGGAATGAAGTTGCCGTCCAGCAGCGTGGCCAGGGACTGGTGGCCGAAGTTCTGCGGCGTCAACGCCTCGCGGTGTTCGAACGGGCGATTGGCGCCGACGGCGTGCAGGCGGCCGAGCAACTGGCCTAGGCGATAGAGCTGGTCGAGGTTGCCCGGCTCCGGTGCGCGGCCGCCACGGCGGGGGAACAGGGTGAAACGAAAGCCGGCATGCTCGAAGAGCGTCTGGCCCTCATGCACCAGCGGCGCCACCACCGGGACTTCGCATTCCGCGAGCTCGGCGGAGAAGGCGTGCTCCTCGAGGATCGCCTCGGTGGTCCAGCGGCCGGGGCGGTAGAACTTGGCGATCAGCGGCTCGCTGTCCTCGATGCCGACCTGGTAGACGCGGTTCTCGTAGCTGTTGAGCGCGAGTACGCGGGCGTCGCTGAGGAAACCGATGCTTTCCACCGCATCCAGCACCAGGTCGGGGGTGAGGGCGGAAAAGGGATGGGACATGGCGACGTTCCGGCAATGGTAAAGCTGCCTAGTTTACCCAGTCCGCTTCGTTTGGGTGGGCAGTCGCCTCAGCGGTCGGCGCAGTGTTTTCTCAGGTATTGCACGAAGTCCGTGGCCAGCGCCCGGCGCTCGCCCTTCACCAGGGTCAGTTTCTGCATCGAACGGACTTTGCACTTGAGCGGCCGGGCCTGCTTGTCCGACTGATGCAGCGGGGTCAGCAGCAGGTCATAGGGTGTGCCCTGGCGGACCTGCTCGGCCAGTTCCGCTTCGTCGCCGCCGATCAGCAGGACCTTGTTGCGGGTCTCGATCTGGTACTGATCCACCAGGGGTTCCAGCATCGCCATCAGCTCGTTGCTGGCGCCGACCCGCAGCACATCGGGGCCGGCGTGGCTGGCGAAGGGCAGGAACAGCAGGGCGAGCAGCAGGAGTGGGCGGCGCATGGTGGGAGCTCCGATTGGCCATGGTTCCGCCCGGCATGGGCGGAACTCTGTCGGCTATTGGAGCGCGGCGCAGTGCTGCCGGGCTTGATATGAGGCAGGGAAACCCTTGTCGCGGGAGACTACAGCGGCGTGCCGAGGATCACCTGGGCCGGGGAGAACTGTGCGCGCACCGCCGAGCCCGGCTTCAAGCCAAGGATCTCGATGCGCTCCGGGTCGGTCAGTGCGCAGAGCATCTGGCCGCTGGGCAGCTGGATGCGTACTTCGCTGGGGCCGTCTTCGGCTGCGCGGATGTCGTCGACGTGGCCTTGCAGTGCGTTCAGCCCCTCCGGGCAGGGGATGTGCGGCAGGTCGACGTAAAGCCAGCCGGCCTTCATCAGCGCTACCACGGGTACGCCGTCGGTCAGCTCCAGCTTCTCCGTGCTCTCGCGGGTGACCCGCGCCTGGATACGCGAGCCGCCGGGCAGCTCGATGCGCACCAGGTCGTTGAGGCCGGCCGGCTCCACCGCAACGACATGTCCGTGCAACTGGTTGCGCGCGCTGGTGCGCATCATCAGGCGGCCGATCAGCTCCAGGTCGGCCTGGTGCTCGACGTGCTCGACTATGTGTTCGCGCAGGGCTTCCAGGCGCTGGTACAGCGCCAGCAGGCGTTCGCCCTCGGCGGTCAGGCAGGCGCCACCACCACCCTTGCCGCCGACGCTGCGCTCCACCAGCGGCCGGTCGGAGAGGTTGTTCAGTTCATCGATGGCGTCCCAGGCGGTCTTGTAGCTCATCCCGGCAGCCTTGGCGGCGTGGGTGATCGAGCCGAGCTGGGCGATCTGCGCCAGCAGGGCAATGCGCTGCGGGCGGCGGGTGACGTGTTGGGTCAACAGGCTGAGGGTGGTCATGGTTTCGCAAGTATTTATTGGTCTGCAGCGAGGCTCCGTTGCGCGCCTGCAAAACGCAAGGGGCAGATATCGGGAATGTGGCCCAGCGGTCGACTATTCCGGAGCCGGCGTGCGCGCCAGGCAATAGACGTCGACCCGCCGCGCTCCGGAATCTGTGTCTT
>NZ_JBGLYK010000002.1:0-111371 GCF_047304025.1 Pseudomonas sp. Pseusp97
TCGTCACGGGCTTCGCGGACGACCTTCATGTCACGCACCGAGGTGGTGGTGTCCGAGGTGAAGTCGATGCTGCGGGCCGCGCGGGCTGTGGCTCAATCTAGGCCACGGCGCGCTGGGCTTCACCCTCGCCTGCGGCAGCGCGCAACTGATCGCCGCGCAGATCGCCGGGCGCCGGCCAGCCATCGACACCAGCGGCCTGACGCCCGAACGGCTGGCCGGCTGATTCCATCGGATTTAGGAGACCCACCATGCAACTCACACGCATCGCCACCAACGAGCGCCTTTCCGGCGCTATGGTCTTCGGCTCGCTGGTGTTCCTCTCCGGGCAGGTGCCCGGCCAGGCCACCGATATCCAGGGCCAGACCCGCGAGGTGCTGGCGAAGATCGACGCGCTGCTGGCCGAAGCCGGTACCGACAAGGCGAACATCCTCAGCGCGACCATCTACCTGAAGGACATCGCCGAGGACTTCGAGGCCATGAACGGAGTCTGGTCCGCCTGGCTGCCCGAAGCCTGCGCGCCGACCCGCACCACGGTCCAGGCGCTGCTGGCGCGGCCGTCGGTGCTGGTGGAAATCACCGTGATCGCAGCGCGGCCCTGACTCTCAACCCGACTCACAACAACAAGAGGGATCGAACCCATGAAACGACTCGCACTGGCAATGCTGGCGGCGTCCAGCCTGGTCTGCACGCTGGCGCAGGCGAACGAAGCGCTGGACGGCACGCTGAAGAAAGTCGCCGAGCGCGGCACGATAACCCTGGGTTATCGCGACGCCTCGGTGCCGTTCTCCTACCTGGGCGACAACAGCGGGCAGCCCATGGGCTACTCGGTGGAGCTGGCCGGCAAGGTAGTCGAGCGCATCAAACAGAAGCTCGACAAGCCGGACCTCAAGGTGAAATACAACCTGGTGACCTCGCAGACGCGCATCCCGCTGGTGCAGAACGGCACGGTTGACCTGGAGTGCGGCTCCACCGGCGTCACCGCCGAGCGCTTGAAGCAGGTCGCCTTCTCCTACGGCTTCATCTACGTGAAGGGCCAGTTGCTGACCGCCAAGGACAGCGGCATCCAGGGCTTCGACGATCTCAAGGGCAAGAATGTGGTGACCACCGCCGGCACCACCAACGAGCGTTACCTCAAGGCCTACAACTCCGAGCACAAGCTGGGCATGAACGTGGTCAGCGCCAAGGACCACGGCGAAGCCTTCCTCATGCTGCAATCCGGCCGCGCCGTGGCCTTCTACATGGACGACGCGCTGCTTTATGGCGAGAAGGCCAAGGCCCGCGATCCGCACCAGTGGGTGGTGGTGGGCGAGCCGCAGTCGCGGGAAATCTACGCCTGCATGGTGCGCAAGGACGACCCGCAGTTCCTCGCCCTGGTCAACCAGACCCTGGCCGACCTGTATTCGTCCGGCGAGATCAAGGGCATCTACCAGCGCTGGTTCGAGCAGCCGATTCCGCCGAAGAACCTCAACCTGGAATTCCCCATGACCGCCGAGCTGCAGGCGATCATCGCCAAGCCCACCAGCGAACCGGTGCAGTAGCGCCGCTAGCGTTGCAGGCCGAGGTGGCGGATCAATGGCTGCGCCTCGGCCAGACGCTCCCAGACGTCGTCGAGCAATTCGGCGGGGTAGTAGGAGGGCAGGCGCGGCAACTCCTGGCGCGGCACCCAGGCGACCTCACGGATATCGAACTCGTCGCCGCCCAGGCCGCCCAGGCCGCGCAGGTTGTCCAGGCTGACCCGGCCATCCCAGGCATCCACGCGGTAGAACAATTCCATGTGGAAGCGCCCGGCCAGCGGTTCGGCGAACTCGCGCACGTAGACCAGCGGGCCGACTTCCACCGCCAGGCCGGTTTCCTCCCGACACTCGCGGCGCACCGTGTCACGGGTGGATTGGTCCTTGTCCGACTCGAAGCCGCCGCCCGGCGGAATCCAGTACACGTCACCGGCCACCTCGTGGCGCACCAGCAGGATCTCGTCGCGGCGCAGCAGCAGGCCGGCGGCGCGGATGCGGTGTTGCAGGGGGGAAGTCATTGCCAGTCGAGCCTCGCCAGTTTCCACTCGGAGCCTTCGCGCCACCACTCCAGCTTCACGGAATAGTGCCCAGCGCTGTCGGGGATGAGGTTCTCGGCGCCGGTGAGGGCAACCTGCGCGTCAGTATGGCCGCGATTGGCGTAGGTCGAATCGACGCGGCTCTCGCTGCTGAGCAGGATCACCCTGACCTGCTGGTGGCGCAGGAACATCAGCGTCATGGTGCGTCTGGCCCAGTCGCGGTCGAACTCGCCGTTGGCGCGGAAATCGCCGGCCAGCTGATCGATCACGGCCCCGCTATTCTTGGCTTCGAGATTGTCCTGCAAGTGCTTGACGGCGGCGTCCAGTTGCGCGCGCGGGTCGTCCTTGCCGCATCCGGTCAAGGCAAGGAGCAGCAGGAATAGAGAAAGAAACAACTTCCGTGGCATGGCTCACTAACTCCCTTATGGGTTTTTCGCTGGCCCGAGTATCATGCCCGACACCGTGGGGGCCGAAGACTTTCGATGGAAGTCGTGCCGCGGCAACGCGACTTTCTCTAAGAAGGCGACAGGCCCTAGGATGGTTACTGGTCCGGAGCGACCGAACGCACTGATCCAGGAGCGAGCCATGCAGACTTTGTATCCGGAAATCAAGCCTTACGCGCGCCATGAACTGGCCGTCGAGGAGCCCCACGTCCTCTATGTGGACGAGAGCGGCATGCCCGACGGATTGCCGGTTCTGTTCATCCATGGCGGCCCGGGCTCCGGTTGCGATGCCATGTCGCGGCGTTTCTTCGACCCCAACATCTACCGCATCGTCACCTTCGATCAGCGTGGCTGTGGCCGCTCCACGCCTTACGCGAGCCTGGAGAACAACACCACCTGGCACCTGGTCGAGGATATCGAGCGCATCCGCGAGCACCTGGGCATCGACAAGTGGGTGCTGTTCGGCGGTTCCTGGGGCTCGACCCTGTCGCTGGCCTACGCCCAGACGCATCCCGACCGCGTGCTGGCGCTGATCGTGCGCGGCATCTTCCTGTGTCGCCCGCAGGAAATCCGCTGGTTCTACCAGGAGGGCGCGAGCCGCCTGTTCCCCGATTACTGGGAGGACTACCTGGCGCCGATTCCCGCCGACGAGCACGACGACCTGCTGCACGCCTTCCACCGTCGCCTGACCGGCCCGGACCAGATCGCCCAGATGCACGCCGCCCGCGCCTGGTCCACCTGGGAAGGCCGCACGGCGACGCTGCGACCGAACCCGGCGGTGGTGGAGCGCTTCGCCGACCCGCACCGCTCGCTGTCCATCGCCCGCATCGAGAACCACTACTTCGTCAACAACGGCTTCCTCGAACCCGACCAGTTGCTGCGCGACATGCATAAGATCGCCCACCTGCCGGGCGTGATCGTCCACGGCCGCTACGACGTGGTCTGCCCGCTGGACAACGCCTGGGCGCTGCACAAGGCGTGGCCCAACAGCGAGCTGCAGATCGTCCGCGACGCCGGCCACGTCGCCGGTGAGCCGGGCATCACCGATGCGCTGGTGCGCGCCACCAACGAGATCGGCCGGCGCCTGCTGAACCTGCCGCCGGAGGCTGAATGAAGGGGCTGATCCAGCGCGTGCGTGGCGCCTGCGTCGAGGTCGACGGCGAAATCGTCGGCGCCATCGACCACGGGCTGCTGGCGCTGGTGGGCGTCGAGCCTCAGGATGACGAGGCTTGCGTGAACCGTTTGTTGCACAAGCTGCTTAACTATCGAGTGTTTGGCGACGATGAAGGTAAGATGAACCTTTCATTGAGCGATGTCGGCGGCGGTCTGCTGCTGGTCTCGCAGTTCACCCTGGCCGCGGATACCCGAAAGGGGCTGCGGCCGAGCTTTTCCAGCGCGGCGCCACCTGAAAAGGGCGCCGCGTTGTTCGATCTGCTGGTGGAGCAGGCGCGAGAGCGTCATCCGCTGGTCGCCACTGGCCGTTTTGGCGCCAACATGCAGGTCCACCTGGTCAATGATGGTCCGGTGACCTTTCTACTGGAGGCTTGAACGCGCGGCAGCTTGTCATATCGCCGTGGGATGATGGTTAGGGCTTATGCACTTAGAACAATGCGCCTCCGGGAGCTCGAAGTACCCGTGGAAAAAAGCGGGGAATCATTCAGGCTCACCGGGGTCGGAATTCAATCGCCAGCAGATTGGCATCGCCTTTGCTGGCTTTAATCGTTTTGTGTTCACGGACGAGGGGGACTCGTGATTTTCCGTTCCGTTCAACAACCGCTTTCGCGCCAAATCCTTCGCGGACTGGTCGGCTCCGCCCTGCTGGCGTTGAGCGCAACCCACGCTTGGGCCTTCAACCTCGACGACGTTGGCGAAAAGGCCAAGGCGCTGGCTGCTGAGAAGTACAGCGCACCGACGAGCAACCTGCCATCGGAATTCAGCGAAATGAAATTCGCCGATTACCAGCAGATCCGCTTCCGCAACGAGAAGGCCTACTGGGCCGACGAGAAGACCCCCTTCAAGATCAGCTTCTATCACCAGGGCATGCACTTCGACACCCCGGTGAAGATCAACGAAGTCACGGCGACCGACGTCAAGGAGATCAAGTACGATCCCTCCCGTTTCGACTTCGGTACCCTGAAGTTCGACGCCAATGCCACCAAGGACCTGGGCTACGCCGGCTTCCGCCTGCTGTACCCGATCAACTCCCCCGACAAGCAGGACGAGATCGCCACCTTCCTGGGTGCGAGCTACTTCCGCATCATCGGCAAGGACCAGTGGTGGGGCCTGTCCGCGCGCGGCCTGGCGCTGGACACCGCACTGCCGTCGGGTGAGGAGTTCCCGCGCTTCCGCGAGTTCTGGATCGAGAAGCCCAAGGCCAAGGACAAGCACCTGGTGATCTTCGCCCTGCTGGATTCGCCCCGTGCGACCGGCGCGTACCGCTTCACCATCCGTCCGGGCAACGACACCGTAGTCGATGTGAAGGCCCGCGTATTCCTGCGCGACAAGGTGAGCAAGCTGGGCCTGGCGCCGCTGACCAGCATGTTCCTGTTCGGCTCCAACCAGCCTTCGGCGGAACACAACTTCCGTCCGGAACTGCATGACTCCACCGGCCTGCAGATCCATGCTGGCAACGACGAGTGGATCTGGCGCCCGCTGAACAACCCCAAACACCTGTCTGTCAGCGCCTACAGCGTCGAGAACCCGAAAGGTTTCGGCCTGCTGCAGCGCGGCCGCGAGTTCTCCCGCTACGAAGACCTGGACGACCGCTACGACCTGCGTCCGTCCGCCTGGGTCGAGCCGCAGGGCGACTGGGGCAAGGGCACCATCGAGCTGGTGGAGATCCCGACCCCGGACGAGACCAACGACAATATCGTGGCCTTCTGGAACCCCGAGAAGCGTCCGGAAGCCGGCGAGCCGCTGGACTTCGCCTACCGCATGCGCTGGACCAAGGACGAAGACGCCCTGCACGACGCCAAGAACGCCTGGGTCAAGCAGACCCTGCGCTCGGTCGGCGACGTGAAGCAGAAGAACCTGATCCGCCAGCCTGACGGCAGCGTCGC
Source organism: Pseudomonas sp. Pseusp97 (assembly GCF_047304025.1). NCBI lineage: Bacteria > Pseudomonadati > Pseudomonadota > Gammaproteobacteria > Pseudomonadales > Pseudomonadaceae > Pseudomonas > Pseudomonas sp. Pseusp97. Next base: position 5,550 of record NZ_JBGLYK010000002.1, read on the forward strand.
CCTGGTCGTCGATTTCGTCGGCCCGACCCTGAAGGCGCTGGCAGGCGATGCGCCGGTGAGCACCCAGGTGAGCACCGACGACAACGCCGAAGTGAAGGAAAACAGCCTGCGCTACAACGCAGTGACCCAGGGCTGGCGTCTGACCCTGCGGATCAAGGTCAAGGATCCGAAGAAGCCGACGGAAATGCGCGCTGCCCTGGTCAACGGTGGCCAGACCATTTCCGAAACCTGGAGCTACCAGCTGCCTGCCGATGAATAATTCCACCGCTACCACCGCGCCGGTGGCCGACTATCTCGCGCACCTGCCCCTCTCGGCGCAGGAGCGTGAGCGGCTGGCCAGGGCCGGTTCCTTCAGCGAGCTGCACGAGCAGCTCGCTGGCGATGTTCAGGGCGAAGACGCAGCGCTGGCCTCGGTCGGCGCGCGCCTGCGCCACGGCTACGGGCCGGACCTCGACGACGCCCAGATGCTGGGCATGGACGACAACGGCCGCACCTACCTCAAGGCTGCGCCGCCGATCCAGCGCACCAAGGTGATTCCCGAGCCCTGGCGCACCAACCCGATCATGCGCGGCTGGCGCCGCCTGACCGGCCGCAGCAACCCGTCCAAGCCCGCCCGCGACCTGCCCAAGGCGCGCTGGCAGCGGGTCGGCTCGCTGCGCCGGTTCATCCTGGTCCTGCTCATGCTCGGCCAGACCAGCGTCGCCACCTACTACATGAAAGGCATCCTGCCCTACCAGGGCTGGGCCTTCGTCGATCTCGAAGAGATCAACCGCCAGACCTTCCTGCAGACCCTGGAGCAGGTGCTGCCGTACGTCATCCAGTTCGGCGTGCTGGCGCTGTTCGCCATCCTGTTCTGCTGGGTCTCGGCAGGTTTCTGGACGGCCCTGATGGGCTTCTGGGAGCTGCTCACCGGCCGCGACCGCTACCGCATCTCCGGCAGCAGCGCGGGCAGCGAGCCGATTGCCGCCGATGCACGCACCGCCATCGTCATGCCGATCTGCAACGAGGACGTCCCGCGCGTCTTTGCCGGCCTGCGGGCGACCTACGAATCGGTGGCCGCCAGCGGCGAGCTGGATCGCTTCGACTTCTTCGTGCTCAGCGACACCAACCAGCCCGACATCGCCATGGCCGAAGAAAAGGCCTGGATCGAGCTGTGCAAGGAAGCCCTGGGCTTCGGCCGCATCTTCTACCGCCGCCGCCGGCGCCGGGTGAAGCGCAAGAGCGGCAACATCGACGACTTCTGCCGTCGCTGGGGCGGCCAGTACAAGTACATGGTCGTGATGGACGCCGACAGCGTAATGAGCGGCGACTGCCTGACCAAGCTGGTGCGCCTGATGGAGGCCAATCCCGAGGCCGGCATCATCCAGACCGCGCCCAAGGCGTCGGGCATGGACACTCTCTATGCGCGCATGCAGCAGTTCGCCACCCGCGTCTACGGCCCGCTGTTCACCGCCGGCCTGCACTTCTGGCAGCTGGGCGAATCCCACTACTGGGGCCACAACGCGATCATCCGGGTGAAACCCTTCATCGAGCACTGCGCCCTGGCGCCGCTGCCGGGCAAGGGCTCCTTCGCCGGCGCGATCCTCTCCCACGACTTCGTCGAAGCCGCGCTGATGCGCCGCGCCGGCTGGGGCGTGTGGATCGCCTACGACCTGGAAGGCAGCTACGAGGAATTGCCGCCCAACCTGCTGGACGAGCTCAAGCGCGACCGCCGCTGGTGCCACGGCAACCTGATGAACTTCCGCCTGTTCCTGGTCAAGGGCATGCACCCGGTGCACCGCGCGGTGTTTCTCACCGGCGTGATGTCCTACCTGTCGGCGCCGCTGTGGTTCTTCTTCCTGGTGCTGTCCACCGCGCTGCTGGCGGTGCACCAGTTGATGGAGCCGCAGTATTTCCTGGAACCGCGCCAGCTGTTCCCGATCTGGCCGCAGTGGCACCCGGAAAAGGCCATCGCCCTGTTCTCCACCACCCTGACGCTGCTGTTCCTGCCCAAGCTGCTCAGCGTCATGCTGATCTGGGCCAAGGGCGCCAAGGGCTACGGCGGCGTGATCAAGGTGACCCTGAGCATGCTGCTGGAGATGTTCTTCTCCGTGCTGCTCGCCCCGGTGCGCATGCTCTTCCATACCCGCTTCGTGCTGGCCGCGTTCCTCGGCTGGGAAGCCCAGTGGAAGTCGCCGCAGCGTGACGACGACGACACCCCGTGGAGCGAGGCGATCCGCCGCCACGGCCTGCAGACCCTGCTGGGCCTGTGCTGGGCGCTGCTGGTGGCATGGCTGAACCCGCGCTTCCTGTGGTGGCTGTCGCCCATCGTCGGCGCGCTGATGCTGTCGATCCCGGTCTCGGTGATCAGCAGCCGGGTCAAGCTGGGCCTGGCCTCGCGCGATGAGAAGCTGTTCCTCATCCCCGAGGAGTACGACACCCCGCGCGAGCTGCGTGCCACCGATGAGTACACCTACCAGAACCGCTGGCAGGCGCTGAAGGACGGCTTCGTTCGTTCCGCCGTCGACCCGGTGCTGAACGCCCTGGCCTGCGCCATGGGCACTGCCCGCCACGGCCAGTCCGCTGCCATCGAGGCGACCCGCGCCGCGCTGGTCGAGAAGGCGCTGGAAGCCGGCCCCGAGCAGCTCGACGGCAACCGCCGCCTGGCGCTGCTGAGCGACCCGGTAGCGCTGTCGCGCCTGCACCTGGCGCTCTGGCAGGGGGACAAGGAGCAGTGGATCGGCCCCTGGCGGCAATCGCTGAAGGCCGATGCCCATGCCCCGGCCGTGCCCCTGGCGCCGGTCGCGGAGCAGGGCGCCATGGCGCTGCCCGCCGCGCAATCCTGATCCTGCGCCGCCCTCATCCCATCCGGGGTGCGGGCGGCGTGGCGGTTCAGCCTGTTTTCCCCGCGCACCGCTGCTGGTACCCTGCGCCAGCTATCCAGAAAAGATTGAGATATCCGTCGCATGGGGTACGCTTCGCACCCTTTGAACGCCCGGCCTGCCGTGGCGCGCCCGGTTCGATCACTGGAAAAAACAACAAGTTCTTTCATTTGCTCGGGAGTATGGGGATGAAAAAGTACCTGGCATCGCTGGTGATGGGCGTCTGCGCCCTGGTCAGCGTGAGCGCGGCCCAGGCCGGCGCCATCGATGAAGCGGCCAAGCGCGGCACCCTGCGCGTGGGCATGGACCCGACCTACATGCCGTTCGAGATGACCAACAAGCGCGGTCAGATCGTCGGTTTCGAAGTGGACCTGCTCAAGGCCATGGCCAAGTCCATGAACGTCAAGCTGGAACTGGTCTCCACCGCCTACGACGGCATCATTCCGGCCCTGCTCACCGACAAGTTCGACATGATCGGCTCGGGCATGACCCTGACCCAGGAACGCAACCTGCGCCTGAACTTCTCCGATCCCTTCATCGTGGTCGGCCAGACCCTGCTGATCCGCAAGGAGCTGCAAGGCGAGATCAAGTCCTACAAGGACCTGAACGACGCGAAATACCGCATCACCTCGAAGATCGGCACCACCGGCGAATTCGTCGCCAAGAAGCAGCTGTCCAAGGCCCAGTACCACGGCTTCGACAACGAGCCCGAAGCGGTCATGGACGTGGTCAACGGCAAGGCCGATGCCTTCATCTACGACTCGCCCTACAACGTCGTCGGCGTGAGCAAGTTCGGCGCCGGCAAGCTGGTACACCTGGACCAGCCGTTCACCTACGAGCCGCTGGCCTTCGGCCTGAAGAAGGGCGACTACGACTCGATCAACTTCATCAACAACTTCCTCAAGCAGATCCGTGAAGACGGCACCTACGATCGCATTCACGACAAGTGGTTCAAGAACACCGACTGGCTCAAGGACATGGAATAATCCGCGTCTGACCCAGGTCGACCCGACGCGCAGGCCCCCGGCCTGCGCGTTCGCATTTTCACGGTAGAGATTCGTGGCTAGAACGAAACGCGCAACCTGGCCCTGGCACGGGCTGACCGGGCTGATCCTCCTGTTGATCGGCCTCGCCATCTGGTACTCCACTTCGCTGATCTCCTACGAGTGGCGCTGGAACCGCGTCCCGCAGTACTTCGCCTACCAGGCGGAGGAGCCGCAGCGCGCGGATGCCATCTCGCGGGTAGAGAAGATCGAAGACCTGAACGGCGCCGCCCGCGTCACCCTGGTGGACGAGGACGGCAAGCAGCAGGTGCTGACGGTGGCCGCCGACAGCCTGCAGTTCTCCGAAAACGATGACGTAGCCGAGGGCGATGTGGTTGGCGCGACCCGCCACTGGGCCGCCGGCCCGCTGGCCTGGGGCCTGTGGACCACGCTGTGGATCTCCTTCGTTTCCGGCGCTTTCGGCCTGGTCATCGGCCTGTTCACCGGGCTCTGCCGCCTGTCGAAGAACCCGACCCTGCACGACCTCTCGACCCTCTACGTCGAACTGGTGCGCGGCACGCCGCTGCTGGTGCAGATATTCATCTTCTACTTCTTCATCGGCACCGTGCTGAACCTGTCCCGCGAGTTCGCCGGGGTGGCGGCGCTGGCGCTGTTCACCGGCGCCTACGTCGCCGAGATCGTCCGCGCCGGCGTGCAGTCCATCGCCCGCGGCCAGGACGAGGCCGCGCGCTCCCTCGGCCTGAACGCCGCGCAGTCGATGCGCCATGTGATCCTGCCGCAGGCCTTCAAGCGCGTGCTGCCGCCGCTGGCCGGGCAGTTCATCAGCCTGGTGAAGGACACTTCCCTGGTCTCGGTGATCGCCATCACCGAGCTGACCAAGAGCGGCCGCGAGGCGATCACCACCTCGTTCTCTACCTTCGAGATCTGGTTCTGCGTCGCCGCCCTCTATCTCGTGATCAACCTGCCGCTGTCGCATCTGGCGGGGCGCTTGGAGCGGAGGCTCGGCCAAAGTGATTGAAGTCCGTAACCTGACCAAGGTCTTCGATACCCGCGGGCAGGTCGTGCGCGCGGTGGATGACGTCACCACCGGCGTGGCCAAGGGCGAAGTGGTGGTGGTGATCGGGCCGTCCGGCTCGGGCAAGTCCACCTTCCTGCGCTGCCTGAACGGCCTGGAGGAGTTCGACTCCGGCTCGGTGAGCATCGATGGTCTCGACCTCGCCAACCCGAAGACCGACATCAACGCCTACCGTCGCGAAGTCGGCATGGTGTTCCAGCACTTCAACCTGTTCCCGCACATGACCGTGCTGGAGAACCTGTGCCTGGCGCAGAAAGTGGTACGCAAGCGCGGCAAGGCCGAGCGCGAGGCCAAGGCGAAGGCGCTGCTGGAAAAGGTCGGCATCGGCCAGAAGGCCAACGAATACCCGTCGCGCCTCTCCGGCGGCCAGCAGCAGCGTGTGGCCATCGCCCGCGCGCTGTGCATGGATCCGAAGGTGATGCTGTTCGACGAACCCACCTCGGCGCTCGACCCGGAGATGGTCGGCGAGGTGCTGGACGTGATGAAGACCCTGGCGCTGGAAGGCATGACCATGGTCTGCGTGACCCACGAGATGGGCTTTGCCCGTGAAGTTGCCGACCGCGTGCTGTTCTTCGATCACGGCAAGCTGTTGGAAGATGCAGCCCCGGCAGAGTTCTTCGCCCAGCCCAGGGATGCGCGTGCGCAGAGCTTCCTGCGACAGGTGCTGTGAGTTTCCTGCCTTGCTGAAAAGCCGCCTTCGGGCGGCTTTTTTGTGCTTGTTCAGGGGGGATCGGCTCTTGTAGGAGCGAGCTTGCTCGCGAACAAGCCCCGCTGCGGACTCTGTTCGCGAGCAAGCTCGCTCCTACAGGCTGGGCATGCTTCGCTCTTCGTAGGAGCGAGCTTGCTCGCGAACCCATTTACGGTTGGGCTCAGACCGTAGGATGGGTATCGCTGCGCGCCACGCCCTCCGGCGAGAGCGGCTGCCGGAACTCAGCGCTCGTAAAGCTCCAGCGGCAAATCGTCCGGGTCGGCGAAGAAGGTGAAGCGCTTGTCGGTCAGCTCATCGAGGCGGATCGGCTCGCAGGCCACGCCGTGGCTTTGCAGGTGCTCCACCGCCGCTTCCAGGTCATCCACGGCGAATGCCAGGTGGCGCAGGCCCTGCGCCTCGGGATAGGAAGGCCGTGCCGGCGCGCCGGGGAAGGAGAACAGCTCCAGCCGCGCATCGCCCAGCGCCAGGTCGAGCTTCCAGGAGTCGCGCGCGGTGCGGTAGGTCTCGGCGATCACCTTCAGGCCGAGGATATCGACGTAGAAGTGCTTGGAGCGCGGATAGTCCGAGCAGATCAGGGCGACGTGATGAAGGCTGTGCAGCACGGCCATGGCTAGGGCCTCTCGAACCGATTGAGCCCTCTATCCTGACAGCCGTGCCCCGTCGGTCAATGCTGGCGCTGTGAAGTCGGTCGCCAACGGTGCTGGAGTGATGGCAGGGCGCCTGCTAGCATCGCGCCGCCCACTCCCATAAACGGTCGACAGGACGTCCCCCGTACGGCCGCACCTGAAAGGAATCAGCATGAAGAAGACCGCCCTGGCCATCGCCATCCCCGTTGCCCTTGTCGGCGCCGCCGTTGCCGGCGCGTGGTACACCGGCACCCGCGTCGAGCAGGAAGTGAACCGCGGCATCACCGAAGCCAACGAACTGCTCAAGCAGGAAGCCCCCGGCCTGGGCGCCTACCTGACCCTGGTGGACATCCAGCGCGGCCTGTTCTCCAGCTCCGCGCGCTACAACCTGACCTTCACCGGCAAGGAAGGCGAAGAGCCGCAGGTCCTGGTCTTCACCGATCGCCTGGAACACGGCCCCTTCCCCGCCTCGCGCCTGGCCGCCGGCCAGCTGGCGCCGGTCATGGCGCAGAGCCATTTCGCCCTGGAGCAGAACGAGCTCACCGCCCCGCTGTTCACCGCCGCGGGCGGCAAGGCGCCGCTGTCCGGCGACCTGACCATCCATTACGACCAGAAGCAGGAAGGCCGCGTCGAAACCGCCGCCCTGGAATTCGCCAAGGACAGCGACAAGCTGCGCCTGTCGCCGATCAAGCTGACCTTCAACGTGTCCGGCGACAAGAAGGACGTGAGCGCCGTGGGCAACCTCGCCGAGGTCGACCTCGATTTCACCGACGAGAACACCGGCCAGTTGGCCAAGGTGCAGCTGCGTGACCTGGGCATGCAGGGCGACAAGAAGGAAAACGCCAACGGCTTCGCCCTCGGCCCCAGCTCCGCCACCATCAAGAGCCTGAACATCAAGTCGCCGGGCGCACCGGAAGTCGAGCTGCGCGACGCCGTGGTCGAGGAAACCCTCAAGCAGGGCGGCAAGGGCCTGGACCAGAGCGTTTCCTACCGCGTCGGCAAGGTCGTGGTGCAGGGCCAGGAAATCGGCGGCGTGAAGCTCGACCTGAGCCTGCGCAACCTCGACGAAGGCGTGCTCAAGACTTTCAAGGAGTCCTACAACAAGATGGCCCTGGACAGCCTGGAAAGCACCGAGCTGACCCCGGCGCAGGAAGAAGAGCTGAAGAAGCTGGGCCTGGCCCTGCTGGAAGGCTCGCCGGTGCTGTCGCTGGACGAGCTGTCCCTGCAGACCACCCACGGCGTGGCCAAGGCTTCGCTGTCGGTCGACCTGCGCAAGCCCAACGAAGCCGCTGCCACGCCTGACGAGATGGCCCGCAGCATCCTCGCCGCGCTCAAGGCCGACCTGAAGGTGGACAAGGCGGTGATCGGCGACATCGTCGCCCTGCAGGGTTCGCTGGGTGGCGAGGCGGCCGGCAGCGTCGATCCGGTGGCGCTCAAGCAGCAATCCGATGCCATGACCGACCTGTTCAGCGGCATGGCCCTGCAGTCGGAATGGGCGGTGCTCGACGGCAACGCGCTGTCCAGCTCGCTGGCCTACGCGAACGATCAGGTGAAGTTCAACGGCAAGGACATGAGCGTGCCGGAATTCATGGCCTTCGCCATGGGCTCCGCGCAGGGTCTTGGCCTGGGCGGCGGCGCCGAAGGCGAAGAAGCGCCGCAGGAAGAGAGCGTGGAATAACCCGCGCCTGAAACGAAAAAGCCCGGCATTCGCCGGGCTTTTTTCTGAGGGCTGACCTTGTAGGAGCGAGCTTGCTCGCGAACAGGGTTTGCCGGTAACTCCGGCGTCGGGCTGGTTCGCGAGCAAGCTCGCTCCTACAGGAAAGGCGGCCTCAGATCGTGGGATGGGTATCGCTTCGCTCCACGCCATCCTACGCGGAGCGGGTCGAGGCGATCAGCGAGCGCTCCGCACACCTTCGGCCAGCTGCCGGCAAAGGCCGAGCACGCTCTGCACCGCGTCGGCGGAGCTGGTGGCTTCGGCGATCTTGTCGATCAGCGCCGAGCCCACCACCACGCCGTCGGCCAGGCGGGCAATGTTCGCCGCGTGTTCCGGGGTGCGGATGCCGAAGCCGATCGAGACCGGCAGGTCGGTATGACGGCGCAAACGCGCCACCGCTTCCTCGACGTGGTCGAGGGTTGCCGCGCCGGCGCCGGTCACGCCGGCCACCGAGACGTAGTAGACGAAGCCCGAGCTGCCTTCGAGCACGGTCGGCAGGCGCTGGTCATCGGTGGTCGGGGTGGTCAGGCGGATGAAGTCGATGCCCGCGGCCTGGGCCGGGTGGCAGAGGTCTTCGTTGTGCTCCGGCGGCAGATCCACCACGATCAGGCCATCGACGCCGGCTTCTTTCGCGTCGGCGATGAACTTGTCCACGCCGTAGTAGTGGATCGGGTTGAAGTAGCCCATCAGCACCAGCGGCGTAGTGCTGTTGCCCTGGCGGAATTCGCGGACCATCTTCAGCGTCTTCACCAGGTTCTGGCCGTTGCCCAGGGCGCGGATGTTGGCCAGCTGGATCGCCGGGCCGTCGGCCATCGGGTCGGTGAACGGCATGCCCAGCTCGATCACGTCGGCGCCGGCCTCGGGCAGGCCCTTGAGGATGTCCAGCGAGGTCGAGTAGCCCGGATCGCCGGCGGTGATGAAGGTCACCAGGGCGGCGCGGTTCTGCTCCTTGAGTTCGGCGAAGCGGGTCTGCAGGCGGCTCATGCTTGCGGCTCCTGTTGCATGTGGTGCATGACGGTCTGCATGTCCTTGTCGCCACGACCGGACAGGTTCACCACCATGATGTGGTCCTTGGGCAGGGTCGGCGCGCGCTTGAAGACTTCGGCCAGCGCATGGGAGGACTCCAGCGCGGGAATGATGCCTTCCAGGCGGCAGCACTGGTGGAAGGCGTCGAGCGCCTCGTGGTCGGTGATCGAGGTGTACTCGACGCGGCCGATGTCATGCAGCCAGGCGTGTTCCGGGCCGATGCCGGGATAATCCAGGCCGGCGGAGATGGAATGCGCGTCGATGATCTGGCCGTCCTCGTCCTGCAGCAGGAAGGTGCGGTTGCCGTGCAGCACGCCCGGTACGCCGCCGTTCAGGCTGGCCGCGTGCTTGCCGGTTTCGATGCCGTGGCCGGCGGCTTCGACGCCGATGATCTTGACGCTGGCGTCATCGAGGAACGGGTGGAACAGGCCCATGGCGTTGGAGCCGCCGCCGATGCAGGCGACCAGCGAGTCGGGCAGGCGCCCTTCCTTCTCGGCCAGCTGCTCGCGGGTTTCCTTGCCGATCACTGCCTGGAAGTCGCGGACCATTGCCGGGTACGGGTGCGGGCCGGCCACGGTGCCGATCAGGTAGAAGGTGTTGTGCACGTTGGTCACCCAGTCGCGCAGCGCTTCGTTCATCGCGTCCTTCAGGGTGCCGGTGCCGGCGGTGACCGGAATCACCTCGGCGCCGAGCAGCTTCATGCGGAACACGTTGGCCTGCTGGCGATCGATGTCGGTGGTGCCCATGAAGATCACGCATTCCATGCCGAAGCGCGCGGCCACGGTGGCAGTGGCCACGCCGTGCATGCCGGCGCCGGTCTCGGCGATGATGCGTTTCTTGCCCATGCGCTTGGCCAGCAGGATCTGGCCGATGCAGTTGTTGATCTTGTGCGCGCCGGTGTGGTTCAGCTCTTCGCGCTTGAGGTAGATCTTCGCGCCGCCGCAGTGCTCGGTCAGGCGCTCGGCGAAGTACAGCGGGCTCGGACGGCCGACGTAGTCGCTCTGGAAATAGGCGAGTTCCTTCTGGAACTGCGGATCGTCCTTGGCCTTCTCGTACTCGCGGGCCAGGTCGTGGATCAGCGGCATCAGGGTCTCGGCGACGTACTGGCCGCCGAAGTGGCCGAACAGGCCCTTGGCGTCTGGACCGGTGCGCAGTGTGGACATGGGATCACTCCTGGTGGAAACGTCTCTTCTTCCGAGACATCGTGCCTGGGCTTTCCCCTCTCCCCAGCCCTCTCCCTGAAGGGAGAGGGAGCCGTATGTGCCGGCTGATACCAAGGGTTCATCCTGCACCGAACGGTCCCCTCTCACGCTTGCGGAAGAGGGTCAGGGAGAGGGGCTTTGATCTTGCAGGGGCGGGCATTACCCGCGAGTCGCCTACGAAAGTGAGCACAGGATACGGCTGTGTGATGACGGGGAAAAGCGATAAGATCGCCACGACCTGTCAGAAAAACTCACGGATTGATCCAGCATGAGCCGAGACCTTCCGCCGCTCAACGCCCTGCGCGCCTTCGAAGCCGCTGCCCGCCTGCGCGGCATGAGCGCAGCGGCTGATGAGCTGAGCGTCACCCACGGGGCGATCAGCCGGCAGATTCGCCTGTTGGAGGAAGAACTGGGCGTAACCCTGTTCATCAAGGAAGGCCGCGGCGTAAAACTCACCGATGCCGGCGTCCGCCTGAGCGAGGTGGCCAGCGATTCCTTCGAGCGCCTGCGCAGCGTCTGCACCGAACTGCGGCGCCAGGCTGGCGGGGATGCGCCCTTCGTCCTGGGATGCCCCGGCAGCCTGCTGGCGCGCTGGTTCATCCCGCGCCTGGACCGCCTGAACCGCGAGCTGCCGGACCTGCGCCTGCAACTTTCCGCCAGCGATGGCGACCTCGACCCGCGCCGCGGCGGTCTCGACGCCACCCTGTGCTTCGCCGCCCCGCCGTGGCCGGCGGACATGCGCGTGCTGGAGCTGGCAGTGGAAAGCATCGGCCCGGTGCTCAGCCCGCGCTCCGCCCGCTTCGAGCAGCTGCGCGAGGCGCCGGCCGCAGCCTTGCTGGAGGAGGCACTGCTGCATACCGTCTCGCGCCCGCAGGCCTGGCCGGAATGGGCCGCGCGCCACGGGCTGGAGCCTGCGCGGCTCAAGCTCGGGCAGGGCTTCGAGCATCTGTATTACCTGCTCGAAGCTGCCGTGGCAGGCCTTGGCGTGGCCATCGCGCCGCAGCAACTGGTAGCCGACGACCTCGCAGCCGGACGCCTCGCCGCGCCCTGGGGCTTCGTCGAAACCGCTGCGCGACTGGCGCTGTGGGTGCCCGCGCGGCGGTCCGATCCCCGCGCGGAAAAGCTGGCGCGCTGGCTGCAGGCGGAGCTGAACACCCCCGCGTAAAGTCTGAACCGCACCGTTTGCCGTGGGTCCACCCCTCTACTACTGTCCATTGAGCGCGCTGGCATTCTGCCCGGGCGCTGCCAGATTCAGGAGAGAGGCCATGTCCAATCACCACACCTACAAGAAGATCGAGCTGGTCGGCTCCTCGCGCACCAGCATCGAGGATGCGATCAACAACGCCCTGGCCGAGGCGGCCAAGAGCATCGACTTCCTGGAATGGTTCGAAGTGGTGGATACCCGCGGGCACATCGAGAATGGCGCGGTGGGTCACTACCAGGTGACCATCAAGGTCGGCTTCCGCATCGCCAACAGCTAGATCGGCCGCCGTGCTTGCGCGGCCCTTTTGTCACGTGCCCGTGCCATGCTGGCCGGACGCGTGATCGTGCGTACCGGGGTAGCCCGGTTTTCCGGCCCGTTCGGGCCTTTTTTCGTGAACGACGAGGGAGCGTTACCAATGAAGAAGTTCCTGATCGCTGTGGGGGTCTTCGCCCTGGCAGGCAACGTCCTTGCCGCCGGCAAGCCGTGCGAAGAGCTGAAGTCGGAGATCGATGCGAAGCTCAAGGCCAAGGGCGTTGCTTCGTACAGCCTGGAAGTCGTCGACAAGGGCAGCGCGGGCGGCAAGCAAGTCGTCGGCACCTGCGAAGGCGGCACCAAGGAAATCGTTTACTCCAAGTAAGCGCCTGGATGTGAACCCGGCCGGGCTCCGCGAGGGGCCCGGCCTTTTTCATGGCGGGAATGTAGGAGCGAGCTTGCTCGCGAACCTGCGAGGCTCCGCGCCAACCCGTTCGCGAGCGAGAACCACGGCGCGCCCCGCGCTCCTGCGAAGAGCTCTTCGAAAAGCTGAACCCCATGCGGGTCGCTGGCCTCGAAAGTCCTGACAGCAACCCAAGCGGAGGACGCGACATGAAGAAATCGGCATCGGCCCACTGGCAGGGTGGCCTGAAGGACGGCAAGGGCACGATCTCCACCGAGAGCGGCGCGCTCCAGCAGCAGCCCTACGGCTTCAACACGCGCTTCGAAGGCGCGCCGGGCACCAACCCGGAAGAACTGATCGGCGCGGCTCATGCCGGCTGCTTCTCCATGGCCCTGTCGATGATGCTCGGCGAGGCGGGCCTGACCGCCGACAGCATCGACACCCGGGCCGAAGTCAGCCTGGAGAAGCTCGCCGACGGCTTCACCATCACCGCCGTGCACCTCACGTTGAAGGCGAAGGTGCCGGGCACCGATGCGCAGACCTTCCAGGCCATCGCCGACAAGGCCAAGGCCGGCTGCCCGGTCTCCCGGGTGCTCAACGCGCGCATCACCCTCGACGCCACGCTCGAATGAGCCAGCGGGGCACTCTGTCCGGCGGTTGCGGTCCACCGTTAGGATAGGGTGCCCCGCCGTGGGGCTTTGACGAGGGACTGTGATGACGACGATGAAATGGGCCGCCGCGACCGGCATGGCGCTGCTGCTGGGCAGCGGCGCAAGCTGGGCGGCAGTGAAGCCCTGCGAAGAGCTCAAGGCCGAGATCGAGACCAAGATCCAAGCCGCCGGGGTGACCTCCTACACCCTGGAGATCGTGGACAAGTCCGAGGTGAAGGACCCGAACATGGTGGTCGGTACCTGCGACAACGGGCAGCGGCGGATCATCTACCAGAAGAACGACAGCTGACTTTAGGTTGACCCGTGCTTAGGCGTTGCCCGCCTTGGTCGCCAGATGCTGATAGCGGCGTAGGAGCGGACCTTGTCCGCGAAATCCATCGCGGCGAAATTCGGGCCGGCCGGACTCTTCCGCGCGATGGCGCCCGCTCCCCCAGCGGGACTCTTCCTTCGATACCGAATGATGTGAGGGCTTCGCGGACAAGGTCCGCTCCTACAGGGCGTGACCTTGCGAGGCCGAGTTGGTATTCACGCGGGCGTTCCCATCGCGTAGGAGCGGACTCTGTCCGCGATCGGCATCCGGCGCGTGTGGAAATCATCGCGGACGAAGTCCGCTCCTACGCAAAGTTCAGCCGCGCGAGCGCATGTGAGCTGGGAACGTAGGGCGCATAACCTGGCACGGGTTATCCGCCAGTTCGGTGGATAACACCCCAGGCGTTATCCGCCCCACCCGCGCCGGGGAAGTCTTCTGTTAGAACGGCCCGCAGCGCACCGCGCCCTGGAAATCCGTCTTCGCCACCAGCTTGCCGTTGGCATCGGTCAGCAGCGCCAGGGCGCTGCGCAGTTGCGGGCGCAGTTCCAGGCGGTAGCGCTGGCCGGCGGCGAAGTCGTCGTAGGTCACCTTTACCCGGCAGGTCAGCTCCGAAGGATCGGTCATCTGGCCCATGCCGCCGCCGCTGGAGACTTCGTACTGGAAGCGCACCACCAGCTCGTGGCGCCCCGGCGTCACCTGGTAGAAGCGGCCGTCACTGACCGATTTGCCATCCAGGCGCTCGGCCATCAGGGTCTTGCCCGGCGTGGTGTAGAGGTCGATCCAGGCCATCTGCGGGTCGTGGGCCGGCAGCGGGCTGGCGCAGCCGGCGAGCAGGGCGAAGCCCAGGGGAAGGAGGCCGGGGAGGTAACGCGGGCGCATGGAGGTTCACCGTGGGAGGGGCTCATCCCACAGCATACCCCGCTCAGGCCTTGGCGCAGCCCCGTTCGCGGCCGCGGGCGATCTCGCCGCCCTGCGCGTCGTAGAGCTTGGCCCAGGGGCGGAAGCCGATGCTGCCGGTCTCCAGGCGGTAGCGCTGGCCGGCGCTGAAGTCCTTGTATTGCACGGTCATCGCGCAGTCGCGCCACAGCGCCTCGTCCACCGGGCCGATATCCACCGGCTCGACCTGGAACTGGAAGCGCACGCGCAATTCGTGGGAGCCCGGGTCAACCTCGAAGTAACGGGTGCTGGACCATTCCTTGTTGTCCACTTCCGTGGCCGCAAGATCGCTCTGGCTATTGGTGTCCAGGTCGACCCAGGCGCGGTTCGGGTCCGGCTGGGGCATCAGCATGGAACAGCCGCTCAGGGCGAGCAGGCCGGCAGGTATGAGGAGGGCGCGCATCGGGGTGGCTCCTGGGTCGAGGGGGCGGCAGCGAGCGGACCAGGCCCTGTGCTATGTTCCGCGCATGCCCTTCCGCCTTCTTATCCCGACACTCGACCGCCGCCTGTGCCGCTGGGTTCCCTGCCTGGCCATCTGGGCGCTGAGCGGTTGTTCCACGGTGGGCTATTACGGACAGCTGGCCAATGGTCAGTTGCGCCTGCTCGCCGCCCGCGAACCGGTGGCCGAAGTGGTCGCCGATCCCGCCCGCGACCCCGCGCTGCGCCAGCGCCTGGAGCTGTCCCAGGAGGCCCGCGCCTTCGCCAGCGCCGAGCTGGGCCTGCCGGACAACCAGAGCTACCGCCTCTACGCCGACATCCACCGGCCCAATGTGGTGTGGAACGTGTTCGCCACGCCGGAGCTGTCGCTGCAGCCGCTGACCCACTGCTTCCCCATCGCCGGCTGCGTGGCCTACCGCGGCTACTACGGCGACGCGGGTGCACAGGCCGAGGCGAAGCGCCTGAAGGAACAGGGGCTGGATGTCTATGTCGGTGGCGTCGAGGCCTATTCGACCCTCGGCTGGTTCGACGACCCGATTCTCAGCAGCATGCTGCGCTGGGGCGACCAGCGCCTGGCCGAGACGATCTTCCACGAGCTGGCGCACCAGAAGTTCTACCTGCCGGGCGACACCGCGTTCAACGAGTCCTACGCCTCCTTCGTCGAGGCCGAAGGTGGCCGCCGCTGGCGTGCCGCCCGCCATCTGCCGGACGAATCGCCGCTGCTGGCGGAGCAGCGCAAGCGCTTCACCCAGCTGGTGCTCGATACTCGCGAGCGCCTGCAGACCCTCTACGCCAGCCCGCGCAGCGACGCCGAGAAGCGCGCCGGCAAGCAGGCCGAATTCGAACGCCTGCGTCGCGACTACGCGCAGGTGCGCGATCAGGATTGGGGCGGCAAGGCGCCCTTCGATGCCTGGGTCAACGGCCCGCTGAACAACGCCAAGCTGCTGCCCTTCGGCCTCTACGACCAGTGGGTGCCGGCGTTCGCGGCGCTGTTCGCCCAGGTTGGCGGCAACTGGCCGGCGTTCTATGCGCGGGTGGAAAAGCTCGGCGCGCTGCCGCCGGAGGAGCGCAAGGCGGCGCTGGAGAAGTTGAAGGCGGGGGAGTTCGTCAGTTTCCGGTGAGTCCTCCGGCGGGTGGGTTCGCGAGCAAGCTCGCTCCTACAGGTCAGTGCGAGGCAGCTCTTCGTAGGAGCGAGCTTGCTCGCGAACCGCCCAGCGCCGGGTCCCCTAGCAGGGCGCGCTGCTACAGGTTGCAGACCGTCACTCCGCCCGATCCGGGCTATGCAGCGGCAAGTCCAGCTGCACGCGGCGGCGCAGCCAGGGGCTGGGCCGGTAGCGCGCCTCGCCGTAGCAGGCTTGCAGCCCTTGCAGGATGGTGAGGATGCGCGCCGCGCCGTAGTGCTCGCCGAAGGCCAGCGGGCCCAGCGGGTACCCCAGCGCCAGTTGCACCGCGCGGTCCAGCGTCACCGGGGTGGCAATGCCACGCTGGGCGATCTCGCAGCCGAGGTTGACGATGCCGGCCACTACGCGCTGGCAGATGAAACCGGGCGAATCGTTGATCACTTCCACCGGTACGCCGTCGCTGCCCAGCGCCTGGCGCGCCTGGGCTTCGAGCTTTGGATCGAGCGCCGGCTGGCGCATCAGCACGCGGCGGCGGTCCAGTTCGGTGAAGGTCTCCAGCGCCAGGCTGCGCTCCGGCGGCAGGCCGAGGGCGTCGATACGCGTGCTGGCGTCGGTTCCCAGCGGGGTGACCAGGCAGATGGCCCGCGATGACGGCGCTTCGCTGGTCTCCAGCACCACGCCGCCCAGGGTGAGGATCGCTGCTACGCGGTGGCGCAGTTCCGGGTCCTGGCTGTCGAGCCAGTAGGGGCGATTGAGCAGCACGGCTTCGTGCTGTTCCTCGGGCTCACGCAGGGGCTGGCCGTCGCGATAGCGGTAGAAGCCCTCGCCACTCTTGCGCCCCAGCAAGCCGCCGGCGACGCGCTGCGCGGCCAGCGGCGACGGGGTATAGCGCGGGTCCTGGTAGAACTGCTGGTAAAGCGACTCCATCACCGCGTGGGAAACGTCCAGGCCGGTCAGGTCGAGCAGTTCGAAGGGCCCCATGCGGAAGCCCACGCCGTCGCGCAGGATGCGGTCGATCTGCGCCGGGCTGGCGATGCCTTCGCCGAGGATGCGCAGGGCTTCGGTGCTGAAGGCGCGGCCGGCATGGTTGACGATGAAGCCGGGGCTGTCCGGCGACACCGCCGGATAATGCCCGGCCTGCTCCGCCAGCCGACCCAGGCGCCGCACCACCGCCTCGCTGGTGCGCTGGCCGCGGACCACCTCGACGATGCGCATCAGCGTCACCGGGTTGAAGAAGTGGAAGCCGGCGACCCGCTGCGGATGCTGGCAGCGCGCGGCGATGCGGGTGACCGAGAGCGACGAGGTGTTGCTCGCCAGCACGGCGTCCGGCGCCACGCGTTTTTCCAGCTCGGCGAGCAGCGCCTGCTTGGCGCCGAGGTCCTCGATGATGGCCTCGATCAGCAGGTCGCAGTCGGCCAGTTCGTCGAGGCTGTGGGTCGGCAGCAGGCGCTGCATCGTCGCGTCGAGGCCGTCGGCGGCGAGCTTGCCCTTGGCCACCGCGCGCTCCAGCAGCTCGCGGTTGAAGGCCAGGGCCTGCTCCACGGTCTGCGGGTTGCTGTCGTACAGCCGTACCGGCAGGCCAGCGCTGGCGAACAGCTGGGCAATGCCGCGGCCCATGGCCCCGGCGCCGATCACGCCGATACGGTGGAAGGACTCGGTCATGCTGCGGGTCTCGTCGTGCGCATCTGCATCAACCATAGACGTTGTGCTCACGCGGTGGACCTCCTGGCCAGTTCCAGGTCGCGCAATTGCCGGCGCAACAGCTTGCCGACGCTGGTCTTGGGCAGCTCGTCGAGTATCTCGACGAAGCTCGGCACCTTGTAGCCGGTGAGGTGTTCGCGGCAGTGGGCGATGATCTGCGCCGGCGCCAGTGTCTCGTCCTTGAGGCTGACGAACAGTTTCACCGACTCGCCCTTGCGCTCGTCCGGCACACCGATGGCCACACACTCGCGCACGCCGGGGTGGCGCATTACCGCGTCTTCCACCTCGTTGGGGAACACGTTGAAGCCGGAGACCAGGATCATGTCCTTCTTGCGGTCGACGATCTTCAGCATGCCGTCGGCATCCAGCTCGGCGATGTCGCCGGTCTTCAGCCAGCCGTCGGCAGTCAGCACCTGGGCGCTCTCCTCCGGGCGCTGCCAGTAGCCCTGCATCACCTGCGGGCCGCGCAGCCAGAGCTCGCCCGGCTGGTCGGGGCCGGTGTCGTTGCCCTCCTCGTCGACGGTGCGCAGCTCGGTGTCCACCAGCGCCTGGCCGACGTAGCCCTCGCGGTACGGGCTCAGCAGAGTGCCGGTGGAAACCACCGGCGATGCCTCGGTGAGGCCGAAACCTTCGCGCACCGGGGCGCCGGTCAGCGCCTCCCAGCGCCGCCCCACTTCGCGGTTCAGCGGCGCGCCGCCGGAGGTCACCCACTTCAGGTGGCTGAAGTCGATACTGGGGAAATCCGCGTGGTTCATCAGGCCGACGAACAGGGTGTTGATCCCGCTCATCAGGGTGAAGGGATAGCGGCGCATGGCGCCGATGATCTCGTCGAGGTTGCGGCCGTCGCGGATGAACACCGTGTGCAGGCCCATGCCCACCGAGGACAGCAGGTTCGTGGCGAAGGCCATGATGTGGTAGAGCGGCAGCGGCGCGATGCGCACATCGGTGGCCGGCTCCAGCAGGCCGGGACGCAGAAACAGTTCCAGGGTCTGCACGACGTTGGCGATCAGGCTGCGATGACTGAGCATCGCGCCCTTGGAAACACCCGTGGTGCCGCCGGTGTACTGCAGCAGTGCGAGGCGATCCAGGCCCGGTTCGGCGTTTACCGGCGCTGCCTCGGCGCCCAGGCGCAGGGCCTGCTGGAAGCGCGTGCAGTCAGCCTCGTCGGTGTCGAACTGCGGGCGCTCGACATCATCGATCGAGGTCAGCAGCACCTGTCGCACAGCGGTTTGCGCCTGCACGCCGCGCAGCAGCGGCAGCAGGCGGTCGAGCAGCAGCACGGCGCTGGCGCCGGAATCGGCCAACTGGTGGCGCAGCTCGCTGGCGGTGTACTGCGGGTTGGTGTTCACCAGCACCACGCCGGCCTTCAGCGCGCCGAAGGTGGCGATGGGGTACTGCAGGGCGTTGGGCAGCATCAGCGCCAGGCGGTCGCCGGGTTGCAGCCCGGCGCGGTGGCGCAGATAGCGGGCGAAGGCGTCGGCCTGGCGCTCCAGCTCGGCGAAGCTCAGGTGGCTGTCGCCGCAGGAGAATGCGAGGCGCTCGGGATACTCGCGACAGGCATCGCGCAGCAGGTCGTGGAGGTTCTGGTAGCCGTGACGGGCGATCTCGCGGGCCACGTGACTGGAGGGTTGAGCAGACATCGACTTCTCCGTTCTTTCTCGAGCCTGTTTGGGCTCTGGATTCGAATTGTTGTTCTGCACAGCGAAACATCGTGTCGAAAACGATGGTATGCGATAGGCTAGCCCCGCGCAACGAGCACACGCGGACCGCTGTGTGGCGAGGGGGCTATCTGCTATCGTTCGCCCGCGCCGCGCGTGGCGCCGCACCAGCAATCCCCCGCCGAGGCCCCATGAGCGACGAAGTCGAAGACAGCAGCAACCCCAAGGACCGCAAGTACGTCGAGGCGCTCGCCCGCGGACTGGACGTTTTGCGAGCCTTCACCCACGGCTCGGTGGTGCTCGGCAACCAGGAAATCTCGCGGATCACCGGCCTGCCCAAGGCGACGGTGTCGCGCATGACCTATACCCTGACCCAGCTCGGCTACCTCTGTTACTCGCAGCAGCACGAGAAGTACCAGCTGGATTCCGGCGTGCTGGCGCTGGGTTACGCCTACGTCTCCAACCTGCGCGTACGCCAGCTGGCCAAGCCGTACATGGACGCCTTCTCCCGCCGCACCAACACCACGGTCGGCCTGACCTGCCGCGACTGGCTGTCGATGATCTACGTGGAAAACTGCCGTCCGCCGGAAGCTACCTCCCTGCGCATGGACGCCGGCGTGCGCCTGCCGCTGGCGACCACCGCTGCCGGCCGCGCATACCTCGCCGCGACCCCGGAGCAGGAGCGCGAGCACCTGCTGTCGGCTTTGCAGGAGCGCCACGAAGGCGATTGGTCGGTCATGCGTGCCTCGCTGGAGGCTTCCTTCGAGGAATACCGCCAGCATGGTTTCTGCCTGTCCCTCGGCGACTGGGACCGCAACGTGCGCGCCGCTGGCGTACCGCTGCGCCTGGCCGACGGCGGGCTGATGGCGCTGACCTGCGGCGCACCGTCGTTCCAGCTCAGCGAGGAGACGCTGCGCGGCTCCCTGGCCCATGAGCTGGAGATTCTCGCGCGGGATATCGAGAGTCTCGGGGCCTGATTCCTGTCAGGCACAACCGCTTTCGTAGGAGCGGAGCTTCTCCGCGAAATCCATCGCGGCTGACTCGGTGTCCTGTGTGAACGCCTGCCTCATGCGCCCGCGTAGGAGCGGACTTCGTCCGCGATGTGTCTGCCTCACGCCTTGTTTCCCGCGTCGCTTCGGCGTGCGCTGCTAGATTTTGTTTTCGCCCCCTCGGGCGACCCACTTTGGCAAACGACCCAAAGTGGGCAAAGGTCTTGCCCCTCCATCCGGTTTTTCGCTTAGGCGAAAAATTCCCTCGTCGAATCGAAGTTTCAGGGGCACGCCCCGAAGGGCCATCCCAGGCCCATCGTGGCTCTCGCGACATCCCTGTCGCTCAACCCTGAAACTCCGATTCAACGAGGCCTCCTGAAAGGGGCGGTCCGGAGTGCATGGATGTTTCTCTGGAAATAGAAGCCAGAGCCCGAACCGGATCGCCGGGCACGCTATTCCTGTAGGAGCGAGCTTGCTCGCGAACCGCCCGGCACCCGAGCCGCCGGCAAATCCCGTTCGCGAGCAAGCTCGCTCCTACGAAGAGACGGCAAGCGTCTCAGGCGACGTCCATCAACCCCGCATACACCTTCAGGTGATGGTCGTCATCGCCCAGCTGGTGGCTGAGCATCACCAGCCGCTTGGCGTGGTGCGCCAGCACGTATTCCCAGGTCATGCCGATGCCGCCGTGCAGCTGGATCGCCTGCTCGGCCACGTAGCGCGCCGCGCGGGTGACGATGAACTTGGCGGCAGCCAGGGTGCGGCTGCGCTCGGCGCTGTCGGGCTGGTCGGCGACGCAGGCGGCGAGGATCGCCATGCTGGTGGCCTGTTCCAGCTCGCTGCGCATGTCCACCATGCGGTGCTGCAGCACCTGGAACTTGCCGATCGGGATGCCGAACTGCTTGCGCGTCTTCAGGTAGTCGAGGGTCAGCGCGCAGGCTTCCTGCAGGCTGCCGAGGGCTTCGGCGCACTGTGCGGCGATGGCCCTGCCCTGTTGATAACGCAGCGCCGGGAGCGCCTCGCCGGGCCTGCCGATGGCCTCGCCGGTGGCGCCGTCGAGGAACAGCTCGCAGGCGCGCTGGCCGTCCACAGTCGGATAGTCGCGGCGGCTTACGCCGGCCTGCTGCGGATCGACGAGGAACAGGCCGATGCCCGTCTCGTCCCGTGCAGCGCCGGACACCCGCGCCGAGACCAGGATCGCCGTGGCGCTCTGCCCGCCGATCACCACCGCCTTGCGCCCGCTCAGCTGCCAGCCGTCGCCGGCCTGCTCCGCGCGGGTCTGCACGTCGTGCAGCTGGTAGTGGCTCTGCGGCTCTTCCAGCGCTACCGCCAACTGCGCCTCGCCGCTGGCGATGCGCGGCAGCCAATGGTCCTTCTGCGCGTCGCTGCCCAGTTGGGTGATCAGCCCGCCGCCGTGCACTACCGATTGCAGATAGGGCTCCAGGCACAGGCCACGGCCCAGTTCGGTGAGTACCAGCATGCTTTCCACGCCGCCGCCGAAGCCGCCGTGGGCCTCCGGCAGCGACACCGAGGTCAGCCCCAGCTCGCCGAGCTGGCGCCAGAAGTCAGCGCTGTAACCCAGTTCGCTCCTGCTGAAGCCCTCGCGCTTGTCGAACGGATATGCGTCGCGGACCAGGCGGGCCGCGGTGTCCTGCAGCATCTGCTGCTCTTCGCTCAGTTTGAAGTCCATGGTCCTGGCCTCACAGCTCGAGAATCATCTTGGAGACGATGTTCTTCTGAATTTCGTTGGAGCCGCCGAAGATCGACAGCTTGCGCAGGTTGAAGTACTGGCTGGCCGGCGCGGCGGAGTAGTCCGCGTGCAGCGCCTCGCTGCCCAGCTCGAATTCGTCCTCGATGAAGGGCAGCGCGTAGGGGCCGAGCACCTTGCGCAGCAGGTGGCTGATCGCCTGGCGGATCTCCGTACCCTTCACTTTCAGGATCGAGCTTTCCGCGCCCGGTACGCCGCCTTCGCGGGCGGCGGCGAGGATGCGCAGGGTGCTCATCTCGATGGCCATCAGCTGCATCTCCACCTCCGCCACCTGGGCGCGGAACAGCGGGTCTTCGAGCATCGGCCTGCCGTCGCACAGCTCGCGGCTGGCAACCTGTTTCAGGTGCGCGAGCACCGCCTTGGATGCGCCGATGCCGGCCAGCCCGGTGCGCTCGTAGGTCAGCAGGTACTTGGCGCAGGTCCAGCCTTCGTTCTCGCGGCCCACCAGGTTTTCCACCGGTACGCGCACGTTGTCGAAGAACACCTCGTTGACCTCGTGCTCGCCGTCCAGGGTGATGATCGGGCGCACGGTGATGCCGGGGGTCTGCATGTCGATCAGCAGGAAGCTGATGCCGCGCTGCTGCTGCGCCTCGGGGTCGGTGCGCACCAGGCAGAAGATCCAGTCGGCGTGCTGGCCGAGGGTGGTCCAGGTCTTCTGGCCGTTCACCACGTAGTGATCGCCGTCGCGCACGGCGCGGGTCTTCAGCGACGCGAGGTCGGAGCCGGCGCCCGGCTCGGAGTAGCCCTGGCACCACCAGTCGGTGCCGTCGAGGATGCGCGGCAGGTAATGCGCCTGCTGCTCGGGCGTGCCGAATTTGATGATCACCGGCGCGACCATGTTGACGCCGAAGGGGATGGTGCGCGGCGCGCCGAAGGCGGCGCACTCCTCTTCGAAGATGTGTTTCTGCACGGCGTTCCAGCCGGTGCCGCCGAACTCCTCCGGCCAGTGCGTGGCGTACCAGCCCTGCTCGGCGAGCACACGTTGCCAGCGCTGGTGGTCGCCCTTGTTCAGGTGTTTGCCCAGGCGCACCTTGGTGGCGATGTCCTGGGGCAGTCTGGTTTGCAGGAAGTGGCGGACTTCATCGCGGAACGCCAGTTCGTCGGGGGTGAAATGGATGTCCATGGCAGGTCCTCTACAGATCGGCGAAGCGGCGGCCTTCGGCCACCAGGCGTTCGAGCAGCGGAGCGGGTTGCCACCAGGCGCCGAGGCGCTGGTGGAACTCGCGGATTCGTTCGAGCACATGCGCAAGGCCCACGCTGTCGGCGTAGAACAGCGGACCGCCGCGCCAGGCGGGGAAGCCGTAGCCGTTGAGGAAGATCACATCGACGTCGCTGGCGCGCTGGGCGATGCCTTCGTCGAGGATGTTGGCGGCCTCGTTGATCAGCGCGTAAATGCAGCGCTCGACTATCTCTTCATCAGCGACCGGCGCGCGGGTGATGCCACGCTCGGCGGCGGCCTGTTCGAGCATGGCCGGCAGCGCCGGGTTGTCCTGCGCGGCGCGGCCGCCTTCGCCGTACTGGTAGAAGCCGGTGCCGGTCTTCTGCCCGAGCATGCCGGCGGCGATCAGGTGGTCGAGCACCCGCGGCAGCGTCTGGCCGGGCTTGAGGTTCGGCCGCTGGCGCGAGCGGATCGCGTGGCTGATATCCAGCCCGGACAGGTCGCGCACCGCCAGCGGCCCCATGGCCATGCCGAAGGTCCGTAGCGCGCGGTCGACCTGCGCCGGAGTGGCGCCTTCCTCCAGGAGGAATTCGGCCTGGCGGCCGTACGGGAAGATCATCCGGTTGCCGACAAAACCGTCGCACACGCTGACCACCACCGAGACCTTCTTCAGGCGCTTGCCCAGCTGCATGGCGGTGGCCAGCACGGCGTCGCTGGTGGCCTTGCCCCGGACCACTTCGAGCAGGCGCATGACGTTGGCCGGGCTGAAGAAGTGCAGGCCGACCACGTCCTGCGGAAGCTTGGTGAAGGCGGCGATCTCGTCGAGGTCCAGCGAAGAGGTGTTGCTGGCGAGGATCGCGCCGGGCTTGCAGTGGGCGTCCAGCTGTTCGAAGACCTGGCGCTTCACCTCCAGGCTCTCGAACACGGCTTCGACCACCACGTCGGCGTCGCCCAGCGCGGCGTAGTCGAGCACGCCGCTGATCAGGCCCATGCGCCGTTCCATCTCTTCCGCGCCCAGGCTGCCGCGCGCCAAGCTGGCGGCGTAGAGGCTGCGGGCGCGGTCGAGGCCGCGTTGCAGAGCCTCTTCGTTCACTTCCAGCAGTTGTACCGGTATGCCGGCATTGGCGAAGCACATCAGGATGCCGACACCCATGGTGCCGCCACCGATGACGGCGGCTCGGCGGATTTCCCGTGGCTGCACATCGGTTGCCAGCCCTTCGACCTTGCCCGCCTCGCGCTCGGCGAAGAAGGCGTGGATGAGTGCGGCGCGCTGCGGCGATTCCATGCATTGCAGGAACAACTCGCGCTCGCGCAGCAGGCCTTCGCGCAGCGGCAACTGCGTTGCCGCTTCCACGGCGTCGATGCAGCGCAGCGGAGAGAACTGGCCGGGCAGGCGCTTCTGCACTTCGCCGCGCTTGTGGGCGATCAGCTCGGCAAGGCCGCTTTCCCGCACGCGCTCGTTGCGCTCGCCGGTACGACGCGGGCCCTTGCCATCCGCCAGCAGGCGCTGGGCGAAGGCGAGACCGGCGTCGATCAGCTCGCCATCGAACAGCTCGTCGACGACGGCGAATTCCAGGGCTTCCGGCGCGCGGATCGGCGTGCCGGAGACGATCATGTCGAGAGCCTTTTCCACACCGGCCAGGCGCGGCAGGCGCTGGGTGCCGCCGGCGCCGGGCAGCAGGCCGAGCTTCACCTCCGGCAGTCCGACCTGGGCGTCGCGCCGGGCGATGCGGTAGTGGCAGGCCAGGGCGACTTCCAGCCCGCCGCCCAGGGCGGTGCCATGGATCACGGCGACGCTGGGCTTGCTGGCGCCTTCGAGGATATCCACCACGTCGGGCAGGGACGGCGCCTGCGGCGGCTTGCCGAACTCGCGGATATCGGCGCCGGCCATGAAGGTGCGCCCGGCGCACACCAGCACCACGGCGCGCACCTGCGGATCGGCCTCGGCCTGCTGGAAGGCAGCGAGCAGCCCGGAGCGGACGGCATGTCCGAGGGCGTTCACCGGTGGGTTGTCGACAGTCACCAGGGCTATCGCGCCCCGGCGTTCGAGCTGTACCGCTTCTGACATGCGTTGCTCCGTTTTTCTATTGTTTTAACGGAATGGTGTTTCGCTGTGCAGAATACGATGTCGTTTTTCTTCTGTCGAGTAGAGACAGTAAGGTGTTTTTTGTAGGAGCGAGCTTGCTCGCGAACGAATTCACCGGTAGCTCAGATGCTGGGCGGTTCGCGAGCAATAACGATGGCGTCCCCCTCGCTCCTACAGGGATGTCACCTGGCTGGTGGTTGCGTGCTTCCCGCGACCAGCAGGTCTCCATGCAACTCGCAGTAGCATTCGTCGTTCCAGCCGTAGTGCGGGTCGCTGCAGATCGAGTGGCGCACGGGGCCGGATACGCCCGGTTGGCGCGTTTTCAGGCTGTCGCGCAGGGCGGCGTAGATCGAGCCGGGCTGCGGCCAGTCGGTGCGCACCGGGCCTTCGCCGAGGTGGTTGCCGGCGCGCAGTTCGGCCCGCAGGATGGCGTCGAGTTCCGGGCAGAGCTGGGCGGTGGGTTGGCGTTTCATGGGCGTCCTTCCTGGAATGGGGCGATGGCGACGCCGTGCATTATCCGCCGTTTTCCCGCGTCGCTTTGCCGGGTGGCCGCTTTGCCCCGTGGATAAGTCCGTTCATTCGCCTGGTGAATGGAGTTCGGCCGGCGCGCCGGGCTTGGCATAGTGAAGCTCACCTTTTGCGGAGCGTGCCCATGAACGAGTTCGAGCACCAGTTGCTGGCGGTCAATGGCATCCAGCTCAGCCTCTACAGTTGCGGGCCGGCGGACGGCAAGCCGGTGTGGATGCTGCATGGCTTCCCCGAGTGCTGGCATTCGTGGCAGCACCAGATGCGCGCCCTCGCCGCTGCCGGCTATCGCGTGTGCGTCCCGGAGATGCGCGGCTACGGCCAGACCAGTGCGCCGCAGGAAGTCGACGCCTACGACGTGCTGACGCTCTGTGCGGACATCCAGGGCGCCATGGATGCGCTGGGGCACGAGCGCGTGGCGATGGTCGGGCATGACTGGGGCGCGCCGGTGGCGTGGCACCTGGCGCTGCTGGAACCGCAGCGCGTGGAAGTGCTGGCGGCGCTCTCGGTGCCCTTCGCCGGCCGCGCAAAACGCCCGCCGGTGGAGATCATGCGCGAGGTGTTCGCCGGCAAGTTCTTCTACATCCTCTACTTCCAGCACCCCGGCCGCGCCGAGGCGGAACTGGATGCGGACATCGCGCTGAGCTTGCGCCACTTCCTCGGCGACAACGTGCGCCTGGCGCCGGAGCAATCCCCCGACGGCCGCCTGTTCGACGGCCTGCCACCGCCGCCGGCGCACCCGGACTGGTGCAGTGAAGAGGACTTCCAGTGGTACGTGCGGACCTTCGAAGGCCGGGGCTTCCACGGCGCGTTGAACTGGTACCGCAACTTCGAGCGCAGCTGGCAGCGCACCGAATCGCTGGCCGGGCGCCAGGTCGAGCAGCCGACGCTGTTCCTCATCGGCGACCGCGACCCGGTGGGCCGTTTCGAGGCCTACACCGTGCAGCGCATGCCCGAGCACGTGCCCAACCTCGAACAGCATGTGCTGGAGAATTGCGGCCACTGGATCCAGAACCAGCAGCCGGAGCGGGTCAATGCGCTGCTGGAGGATTTCCTCGGCCGGCACTACCCGGCGTGAATCAGGGCTCGCGGCGCATGCCGATGTGCGGGATGTCGTCTTCCAGGTAGACCTCTGTCACCGGCGTGAAGCCGTAGCGACCGTAGTAGCCCTGCAGGTGCGCCTGGGCCGAGAGGTACACCGGCAACCCCGGCCAGCGCTGGGCGATGGCCTGCAGCGCGTGTTCCATGAGCTGGTGGCCAAGGCCGGTGCCGCGACCCTGCGGGGCGATGACCACGCGGCCGATCACCACGTCGCCGTCGTGGCGCTCTGGATCGAGCAGGCGCAAGTAACCGATCAGCTGGCCTGCCTCCTCCGCCATCAGGTGGCAGGTGTCGCCGACCAGGTCCAGACCGTCGACTTCCTGGTAGGGGCATTTCTGTTCCACCACGAAGACTTCGGTGCGCAGCTGCAGGATGGCGTAGAGCTCTTCCTTGGTCAGGTCGCGGTGGTGCTTGCAGGTCCAGTTCAGGGCCATGGGGTATTCACTCCGATCATCCAGGCGTGTTCAGAGCGGCATGGTAGCGCGCCTCAGACCGGCGCGTGGAAGCGCAGCGTGGCCGAGCCGCCGAGGTGCCGGCGCAGTGCTTCGATGGCGACCTTCACCTTGGCCGGCTGGGCATCGCGGCGCGGGGTGACGGCATAGATGCCGAACGGCGGCAGCGACCACTCCGGCAGCAGGCGCACCAGCCTGCCCTCCTCCAGCGCCTCGCGGACTTCAGGCTCCGGCTGGGCGGATACGCCAAGACCGTCGAGGGTGAACTGGCGCAGGGCGATCATGCTGTTGGCGGCGACTCGCGCTTCGAGCCGCAGCTTGCAGCTCTCCCCGTCCGGCCCGCTGAAGTTCAGGTAGCCCTGGTGCGCCATGGTGTTCAGCGCGAGCCAGTCGACGCCCTGCAACTGCTGCGGATGGTCGATGGCCGGCAGGCGGCGCAGGTAGGCGGGCGCGGCGCAGACGACGTTGTTCCACTCGGCCAGGTGACGCGCCACCAGGCTGGAATCCGAAAGGCTGCCGACGCGGATGGCGAGGTCGATGCGCTGCTCGATCATGTCGATCTGCTCGTCATGGAAGAACAACTGCAGGCGCAGTTGGCGGTGGTTTTCCAGCAACGGGCGCAGTGCCTCAGTGATCAGCTTGCCAGAGAAGCCCACCGGCGCGGCCAGGCGCAACTCCCCTACCGGTGCCTCGCGCCATTCGCCCAGGCGCTGCTCGGCTTCCTCGGCGATGGCCAGCATCTGCGCGCAGCTGCGGTAGAAGGCTTCTCCGGCCTCGGTCAGCGTCAGCTTGCGGGTGGTGCGGTGCAGCAGCGTGACCTGGGCGTGGGCTTCGAGCTTGCGGATCTGCTGGCTGACCGCCGAAGGCGTCATGCCCAGCGCTTCGGCTGCCGCGGCCATGGAGCCGCGGGTGACCACGGTGGCGAACACCGCCATGCCGCGAAGATTGTCCATTGTGAAGCTCCGCTAAAGAGTGAAAGGCAAAATAGCGGGTTTTTCCCTTGATTGCCGGCGCCTAGGATGTCATCTCCCAAAATGGAGAAGAGAAAAGATGCCTTCGAGCCGTGCCAACGTCCCGACCCCCGATGCCGCGCGTTACCTCAAGCGCCTGTGCAACCACTTCGCCCACAAGCTGCCAGTCGAACTGACCGACGACCACGGTGTGCTGCCCTTCGATTTCGGCACCTGTCGCCTGCAGGCGACCCCGGAAGCGCTGCTGATGGACGCCGAGTCCGCTGATGCCGAGGGCCTCGAGCGCCTGCAGAACGTGGTGGTCAGCCACCTCGACCGTTTCGCCTGGAAAGAAGGCCAACTGCCGGTGAACTGGCGAGCCGCCTGACAGCGCTGGCGAAAAAAGCGCAAAAACGGAAAAACCCGGCCAAGGCCGGGTTTTTTGTTGCCTGGAAA
Source organism: Pseudomonas sp. Pseusp97 (assembly GCF_047304025.1). Taxonomy (NCBI): domain Bacteria; kingdom Pseudomonadati; phylum Pseudomonadota; class Gammaproteobacteria; order Pseudomonadales; family Pseudomonadaceae; genus Pseudomonas; species Pseudomonas sp. Pseusp97. The sequence goes on from NZ_JBGLYK010000002.1 coordinate 33,944, forward strand.
AAGCCAGGCGTCGCCGAAATTTTGTGACCGTAGTTGCGCTGATCAGTCACCAAGAAATCCGTGAACTGCAGTCTGGTCGATAAAACGACCGGAATGTTGAGTGGAGTGCAATCGATTGATTTTTAGCCAAATTCCAAAGTCAATACTTTGAAACATCTTGTAACCGTGTGGCCACTTTTACCCCGAGTTATCCACACGGTCGATGCGCAAAATCTGTACAGATCGGCCCTTTACCCGGAAAGCGGCCTGGTACGGCCAGCGCTCCACCGGCAGCTCGCGCACGCCGGGCACCTCGCTGGGGGCGCCGCTGCTGCTTTGCTCCAGGTTCGCCAGCGGGCTGACCTGCTCGACGATGTCCTGAATGGCCCGCAGCGCCTTCTCCGGGCCGATCAGCACGACGTAGAGGTCGTAGATGGCGTCGAGGTCGGCGGCGGCCTTGTGCGTCCACTGCAGGCTCATGCCAGGCCCCACTTGGCTTCGATGACAGCGTGCTCCAGCAGGTGGCCGGCATCGGCGTCCGCCACCCCTTCATCGATGGCCGCCACGTGCCAGCTCTGGCGCTCCAGGTACTGCGCCAGCGCCTGGCGCAGGTGGTAGGGCCGGTCCCGATGGGTGGCGCGCGCCAGCTGGTCCAGCGCTGTCACCAGGGCGTCATCGGCGCTAAAAGAAACGACGGTGGTCACTTTTTGATCAGTCTCGTTTACGCTGTATACACAGTATACGAAGATAACATACGTATACGAATCAAGCACTTGGCGGGGACGAAGTTTTTCTTCAAACCACCGTGAAAGCTCGCGGAAGTCCAGCAGGCGCGGGCTGCCGGGGCACTTTCGCGGCGGCGAAAGTTGGCTTCCGGCTTCGGGGATTTGCCGGCGGGGCGAGGGGCATCAGGCTGGCGGGGCGAAGGCCTGATTCCCACACAACAACAACAGGAGCCCCCCGCGATGCTGCTCGATTACCTGATCATGCTGGTCTACGCCCTGGGCATGCTCGCCCTGGGCTGGTACGGAATGCGCAAGGCGCGCAACCAGAACGACTTCCTCGTCGCCGGCCGCCGTCTCGGCCCCGGTTTGTATCTGGGCACCATGGCCGCCGTGGTGCTCGGTGGCGCGTCCACCATCGGCACGGTGAAGCTGGGTTACCTCTACGGGCTGTCCGGCCTGTGGCTGGTGTTCATGCTGGGCCTGGGGATCATCGTCCTCAGTCTGGTGTTCTCGCGACAGATCGCCAGGCTGAAGGTCTACACCGTCACGCAGATCCTCGAGCAGCGCTACCAGGCGTCCTCGCGGCTGATCGGCGGCATCGTGATGGTCGCCTACGACCTGATGGTGGCGGTCACCGCGACCATCGCCATCGGCTCGGTGACCGAGGTGGTCTTCGAGATCCCGCGCATCCCGGCGATCCTCTGTGGCGGCGGCATCGTCATCGTCTATTCGGTGATCGGCGGCATGTGGTCGCTGACTCTCACCGACATCATCCAGTTCGTGATCAAGACCCTCGGCATCTTCGCCGTGCTGCTGCCGATGTCGATCCACGAGGCGGGCGGCCTGTCGCGCATGCAGGAAGTGCTGCCGGCAGGCTTCTTCGATCTAGGCCACATCGGCCTGGACACCATCCTCACCTACTTCCTGCTGTACTTCTTCGGCGCGCTGATCGGCCAGGACATCTGGCAGCGCGTGTTCACCGCGCGCAGCGAGAAAGTGGTGCGCTACGCCGGCCTCGGCGCGGGCGTCTACTGCATGCTCTACGGCCTGGCCTGCGCACTGATCGGCGCCGCTGCGCACGTGCTGCTGCCCAACCTGGCGGTGCCGGAAAATGCCTACGCCGAAGTCACCCGCCAGGTGCTCCAGCCCGGCCTGCGAGGGCTGGTGGTCGCGGCGGCGCTGTCGGCCATCATGTCCACCGCCTCGGGCTGCCTGCTGGCGGCGGCCACGGTGTTCCAGGAGGACATCTACGCGCGCTTCCTGCGCCCCGGCGCACCCAACGGCCTGCGCGAGAGCCGCCTGTTCACCTTGATGATGGGCGTGGTGATGCTGGCCCTGGCGTGCCTGGTGAACGACGTCATCGGCGCCCTGAGCATTGCCTACAACCTGCTGGTCGGCGGCTTGCTGGTGCCTATCCTCGGTGCCTTGCTGTGGCGCCGCGCCTCTGCCCGCGGGGCGATGGCCAGCATCGTAGTCGGCTGCCTGGTGGTGGTCGCCTTCATGGCCGTCGACGGCGTGCTCGCCAATACCCCCATCGCCTACGGCCTGCTCGCCAGCCTGGTCACCTTCGTGGTGGTCAGCCTTGCTGGCGCGCCCGCCGCCAGCCTGCAGGCGCAGGCCGACTGAACCTCAACCAGACAGGAGACGCTCCATGCCCCATGACTTCCCGCAGCCCCTGGACGCCGCGCAGATCCCGCGTTTCGCCGGCATCCCCAGCTTCATGCGCCTGCCGATCTTCGAAGATCCGGCGCAAGTGGATATCGCCCTGCTCGGTGTACCCTGGGACGGCGGCACCACCAACCGCGCCGGTGCCCGTCACGGCCCGCGCGAGGTGCGCAACCAGTCGAGCCTGATGCGCAAGGTGCACCACGTCAGCCACATTGCGCCCTACGATCTGCTGCGTATTGGCGACATCGGCGACGCCCCGGTAAACCCCATCGACCTGCTCGATTCGCTCAAGCAGATCGAAGGCTTCTACCGCCGCATCCACGCCGCCGGCACCATCCCGCTGTCGGTGGGCGGCGACCACCTGGTGACCCTGCCGATCTTCCGCGCGCTGGCCGCCGAGCGACCCATTGGCATGGTGCATTTCGATGCCCACTCCGACACCAACGACCGCTACTTCGGCGACAACCCCTACACCCATGGCACGCCGTTCCGCCGCGCCATCGAGGAAGGCTTGCTGGACCCGAAGCGCACGGTGCAGATCGGCATTCGCGGCTCGATCTACGACGCCGACGATGAAGCGTTCGCCCGCGAGCAGGGCATTCGCGTGATCCACATGGAAGAGTTCGCCGAGCTGGGCGTCGCCGCCACGCTGGCCGAAGTCCGCCGGGTGGTGGGGCAGGGGCCGACCTACGTGACCTTCGACGTCGACGTGCTCGACCCGGCCTACGCGCCCGGTACCGGCACGCCGGAGATCGGCGGCATGACGACGCTGGAGGCGCAGCACATGATCCGCGGGCTGCAGGGGTTGAACCTGATCGGCGCCGACGTGGTGGAGGTTTCGCCGCCGTTCGACCAGGGCGGGGCGACCGCACTGGTGGGCGCCACCATGATGTTCGAGCTGCTCTGCGTGCTGGCCGATTCGGTTGCCGCACGCCGTTGACCGCCCTGGGGGTTCACGGGGCGGCGCGCTCGGCGCTATAACGAAAGACCTGCGCCCGCCGCCACGAGAACTCCCATGCTGGGCAATCTTTCCGATATCGACCTGCGCCTGCTGCGCACCTTCTGCACCATCGTCGAGGCGGGCGGCTTCACCGCCGCCCAGGTGCGCCTGAACACCAGCCTGTCGCGGCTGAGCGTGCTGGTGCGCGACCTCGAACTGCGCCTGGGCTACTCGTTGTGTCGACGCGGCAGCAGCGGCTTCCAGCTCACCGAGGAAGGGCAGCAGTTGTATGAGGCGGCGCTCGGGTTGTTCGTCGATATCGAGCGCTTCCGCGAGCAGGTGACCGGCCTCGGCGGCCGTGACCGCGAGGTGCTGCACCTGGGCTGCGTCGATGGCGTGCTCGGCCAGCACTGCTGGCCGCTGCCGCTGGCGCTCCGGTTGTTCCGCGAGGGTCATCCGCGGGTGCGCCTGAACCTGCACACCCAGCGCCCGGACGAGCTGGAGAACGCCGTGCTGGAGGAACGCCTGCAACTGGCGATCGGCGCCTTCCACCATCGTCTGTCGGGCCTGCGCTACCAGCTGCTGTTCCGCGAGGAACAGAACCTCTACTGCGCCCAGGGGCACCCGTTCTTCGGGCGTGCGCAGGATGAGCCTTCGCTGGAGCAGATCTGCGCCGCCGAATACGTCGGCCGTGGCTACATGACCGAGAGCCGGCGGCCCCACGGGCTGGTCTTCAGCCGCGCCACCAACGCCTACAGCATGGAAGCCATCGCCAACCTGGTGTTCAGCGGCACCTTCATCGGCTACCTGCCCACGCACTATGCGGCGGAGTGGGTCACACAGGGTCGCCTGCGGGCGATCCGCCCGGCGCAGCTGGCCTATGTCTCGGAGTTCCATTGCGTGACCCGCCAGGGCGCCGAGCCGGGCGAGGTGCTGGGGGCCTTCCTGGACGCCCTGGAGCGCGCCCAGGCCGAGCTGGGTCGCGGGGAGCCGGCGTGAGCGGCGGCTTGCAGGCATTGCGCGAGGACGGTTTCGTCCTGCTGCGCGGCTTGCTGGGCTCCGAACAGGTGGCCGAAGTGCGCTCGCTGATCGATGATCTGCGGCCGCTGCACTGGGACTACGAAGGGCTGGTGGATCACTACAAGTGCGTGTTCAACCGTTCGCCGCGCTGGTTGCCCTATCTCGATCCGCCGGGATTGGTGGAGCTGGCGGAGGCCGCGCTGGGCGCGGACTGCCACGTGATCGGCCAGACCGCCTGGCGCTGCCATCCCGGCTTCATCGGCGCCGACCTGCACCAGGACTACCTGCCGGTCGCGCTGCCCGGAGCGGATATCGATCTGCCGATGTTCATCTGCACCGGGCAGATCTACCTCGATGACATCGACGAAGCGCTGTGCCCCACCTGGGTGATCCCCGGCAGCCATCGTGCGGGCCGCGCGCCGGCGCCGGACGAGCGCGAATGGGCGGGCAGGGCGGCTGAGCCGGTGCTCTGCGGCGCGGGCGATTGCCTGCTGTTCCGCAGCGACCTTTGGCACGCCGGCAGCCGCAACTTTAGCGAGCGCACGCGCTACCTGCTTCAGGTGCACTATGGCCGTCGGATGGTCGCGCAGAAGTTCTCGCCCTATCTGGACTGGACCTTCAATCCCGAGGTGCTCGCTGCCTGTACGGCGCGCCAACGCCGCTTGCTGGGCGACCACGAGGCGGCTGAATACGACTGAATGGAGGTTCTGATGAGCGATGTACATGCCGGCGGCTGCCATTGCGGCCAACTGCGTTACGAATGCGATGCAGCGTTGACCGACGTCGCTCATTGCCATTGCTCCGTCTGCCGGCGCACCACTGGCGGCATTGTCACTACCTGGGTGACGGTGCCCATCGGCAGCTTCCGCTGGACCCAGGGCAAGCCGACCGAGTATCGCTCGTCGGCCACCTGCCTGCGCTACTTCTGCGGCACCTGCGGAGCGCAACTGGCGCTGTTCACCGACCATGCGCCCGAGACGCTGGACCTGACCACGGCGACGCTGGACGAAGTGGCTACGGTAGTGCCGGACCGGCATATCTGGGTGAAGAGCCGGCTGCCCTGGATTCACCTGGATGAGCAGCTTGAGGAGGAGTGGGAGGAGAAGCTCTAGCGTCCGCTGTTGGTCTTTGGTTCGCGAGCAAGCTCGCTCCTACGAAGAGCTGCACGGTAGCGCTCTTGTAGGAGCGAGCTTGCTCGCGAACGGGGCTATCCAGAGGCTGTCAGGGCAGCTCCAGCCCCCCCGACGCCTTGTGCAACTCGCGCAGGTGCGCGCCGATCTGCTTGGTGTTGGCTTCCAGCGCGGCCAGTTCGTCACGCCGCTCCGGAGTGAGCAGGGCGCGCACCTCGCGGTCGAGGTTGTCGCTGAGCTGGCGCAGGCGCTGCTGGCGCTGCTGCGTCTGCTTCTCCAGGGTCGCTGTGTCCGAGACCTGGGGCAGGCCGTAACCGCCGTCGAGCAGCTCGGCCGGGCGGCTGAGGAAGCCGCTGTCGTCGAGGATCTGCTGCAGCGTCTTGCCGGCTGCTGCGAGATCGGGCTTGCTTTGCATGGCGTCCGGGTTGCTCAGGTACAGGCGCTTGAGTTCGTCCTGGGCCAGCAGCAGCTGGCGGCGCAACGACGCCTGTTCGAGCAGCAGCAGGGCGGCGCTGGAGCGCAGGTCGGCCTTCTCGAACCATGGGCGGCGCTCGACGGCGGGCAGGGCGAGCCAGTCCTCGACCTTGTCCTGCGGCACGTTCATGCGCTTCTTCAGCACGTCGAACATGGCCTGGTAGCGGTCGCGGAAGGAATCGAAGCGATAGCCCAGGCGCAGCGCTTCCTTGGGGTTGTCCAGCACGCTGGCGTCGGCGATGCCCTTGTTCTCCAGCAGGCCGAGCACGCCGTAGGGCGTGATGCTGTCCATGGTCTGCAGGCTCTGGCGCTGGATGCCGCTGCGCAGCAGCTTGAGCGTCTCCACCGCGCAGTTGTTGGACAGGAAATAGTAATTGCCGTCGTAGCTCCAGTGGCTCTGCGCCGAGCGCTCCACCAGGCTGGCGACTTCGTCGCGGCTGAGCCGCAGCGGAATCGAGGCGAGGCTGCGCAGCTCGACCTTGGTGTATTCCTCGATCACCTGGGACAGCGGCAGCACGAACAGGCGCGACGGGTAGGCGCCGGTCAGGCCGTCCCAGCTGGAGAGCTGCAGGTCGCCGACAAAGGCGCGGTAGGACAGCACCAGGTGCTGGTCGAGGTCCAGGCGGCAGGCCGGGCCGCGCGGGCGTCCCGGCGCGCAGACCACCAGGCGCAGCATGGTGTGGCCCCAGCGGCTGGCGATCTCGTTGTTGGCCTCGGCGATCAGGTAGTCGACCTCGTAGACGCGCTCCGGGTCGAGATACCCCAGCGGCTGGCGGCCGAAATCGCGGCCGGCGTTGAGGTAGGCGTACTGGGTCGAGCATTCGTCATGCGGGCGCTCGCCGAAGCGCTCGGCGTAATAGCGGTACAGCGCCGGGCGACGGCAGGCGAAGCTGCGGTCGAGGAGGAAGTACTCCATGTTCACCGCGACGTACTCGCGCGGGTTGGTCAGCTCGTAGCGGTCCGGGCTGCGCAGCACGAAGCGGTTGTGCTGTTCGCGCTCGCCGTGCTTGCCGGCGTATTGCGGCCAGCCGGCCAGGTCGAGCAGGCGCGGGTCATCCGAGAGGCTTACGCGGCGGCCGGTCTGCCCGCGGCATTGGTCCGGCGCGCCGACGCGGCCGAGGCTCTTGTCGCGCATCGTGCAGCGGCGGATCAGCCGGCCCTCGTCGGTGTCCCAGAGGCGGGCGCGGTCGTAGAGGTGGGTCAGCTCGTGGAGCAGGGTCGCCAGCAGTTCGCGGCGCAGGGTGCCGTGGGTGCGGCCGGTCTGCTCGGTGGCGGCGCTGCCGTCGGTGAGCGCGCCGAGATAGCGGGTATTCAGGGCGATGGCGCCGGGGCGCAGGGTGCGGCCCATGCCGTTGCTGGGCAGGTCGTCGCGCCATTGCACCTGGACGCTGCGGTCCAGGCGCTGCACGAAGTTGTCCGGCAGGGTGTGCAGGGCCTCGTCCAGCAGTTGCTGGCTGGCCTGGCGCTGAGCGGCGCTCAGGCCGTCGGCGTCCAGCTCCAGGCGGAGCGCGGCTTGGCTGCTGGCGGCGACGAGCAGTGCCAGGGCCGCCAGCCAGAGGCCAACCCGGAGCTTCACAGAGCGAGGATGGCTTCGGCCAGGTCCTGGTCGGAGGCTTCGCGCGCCTGCGGTACCTGCTCGCGCAGCACCTTGAACGCGGCTTCCAGCTGCGCACCGCGGATCGCGCCGTCGCTGCCGACATAGCTGGCGGCGTCGTCACGGGCTTCGCGGACGACCTTCATGTCACGCACCGAGGTGGTGGTGTCCGAGGTGAAGTCGATGCTGCGGGCGAAGGCGTTGGTGGTGATGTTGAACACGCGGACCACCGATTGGGCCTGGGCGGTGGACGCACAGGCGGCGAGCAGCAGGCCGAGGATCAGGGGGCGCTTGGAAAGCGAGCTGAGGCGCATGGATGTCTCCGAAAGGGCAGCGGGAGCTGCTCACGACTTATTTGGCAAGAATGGCTTCGGCCAGTTCCCGATCGTTCGCCGCCAGCTCCGGATGCTGCTGGCGCAGCCAGCGCAGGGCGGCCTCCAGGCGAGCGCCGCGCAGGGCCCCATCGGTGGCGACGAACTGCGCCGCGTCATCGCGGGCGCCGCGCAACAGCTTGTTGTCGAAGGGCGCGCTGGTGACCTGGCTGGTGGCGTAGCTGGTCCCGACCGGGAACTGGGTGGTCTGGTCGAATGCCTGGGCGGGCAGGGAACAGGTCAGTAGCGGCAGCAGGAACAGCAGGGTACGCATGGGCTCGGACGATCGGAAAAGCACGGCCGACAAGGCTAACGGAATGCGCTGTGGAGAGCCAGCGCAGAGCGCCGGGCGGTGCGCCCGGCGCGGCGGGATATCAGTGGCGAATCACTCAGATGGTGAGGATCGCCTGGGCCAGTTGCTGGTCGTTGGCGGCCAGGGTCGGGAGCTTGCCGCGGATGTGCGCGAGGGCAGCTTCCAGGTGCGCGCCGCGGATCTGGCCCTGGCTGGCGACGAAGGTGGCCGCATCGTCACGGGCCTCGAGGACGATCTTGTCGTCCTTGAAGGAGTTGCTCAGGTCCGAGGTGCCGTCGGAGGTGGCGCCGGTGGCGCGTACCGACAGGTCGGTGGTGTAGACGAAGCTGGTGGCAAAGGCGCCAGTGGTGCAGCCGATCAGGGCAGCGGCGGCGATCAGGCGAAGTTTGTTCTTCATGCGGTGGCTCCGGATAAGGCCAGACAAAGTGGCCGGGGCGGCCACTCTAACTGCGCTCAGACTAGCCAAGACTGACCGGTGTCACCAGCATTCAGCGCCAGAATGGTTTCGAGATTTCTCTCACACGCTCGCTGGGGCTGATGCCCAGGTCGGCCAGCTGCAGGCTGGTCAGCTCGGCAAGCTGGCGGCGGGTGCGGGCGTTCTGGTGCCAATGGCGCACCTGGCGGGTGAGTATTTTTGCACAACGAGCAAGGCCTGCCGTGGAGAGGAGCGGTAAAGTCGCGGGATGGCTTTCCATGATTGGATCATCCTGTCGTTCGTTCATTGAACGTCAGGATGCTCCTCCGCTCGCTTCCCGGTTAGCGGCAGCTGGGGACTTGCTTGGCGTAACAGTCGGTGCGCCGGGCCTACTGTCCGGGCGATTTTGCTCCAGACTGTGCTGCTGTGACGCTGCTCGTTGCGTTGTCAGGCTGCAGTTCGATGCAGATCAACGACAGTTCGCTGCTGCCATTGCTGAACGTGCGGATTTCGCTGCCGGGACTGTCCTGTTTTCGCTCGAAGCTGCCTTCGAGCGTTTCTACGTTGCCGCCAGTGCCTTTCAGTTCGCCCTGAACAAGCGTCAAGATGGCGCCAGTCGCATTGCTGACGATATCCCAGGTGCCCACGCTTGCCGAGGTGTCTGCGGAGGCGGCGTAGGTGATCCTGTACCGATAGCGTCCCGCCGGGATCAGCGTGTAGGGGCCATAGCTGAGGTATCCCGCCGCTCCAGCGGGCGATACCAGGCGATCGCCTTGGGGCTGGCCGATGAGCGTCGGCAAGCGTGCCGCTGTCCAATGGCCCCAGCGTTGCCCTTGGAAGTCCTCAGTGCGGCAGTCAGTGCAGCTGTAGAGCTGCGGTATGACCAATTTTATACCATCGAGCTCCCCGGCCATCGCACCGTTGTTCAACGTCCGCGTGGCTTGATCCCAAAGCGCAGGATCGTTGAATACATAGAGCGCATCGGCATCGTAGGTTCCACTGGCCACTTGTTTGGCCAATCGCTCGCGCGCGCGCGTCTGGGCCTGCGCATTGACGCGCGCAAAGTTGGCGGAGTTGATTGACATCCCGTGGTGAAGGGCGAAGTCCGATAGAGCGACGAAGTTATCCGGAACGTGGGTGGGGAAAACGTACAATATGCGCTGATAGCGCTTGCCCAGGCGTTCCCACAGAGGCGACTTCAACGGGCTTTCCCAGCTGGCTTCCTGCCGGAAGAGCTTCTGCATGCCGTGTAGCCCGCTGGACAGATCGTAGAACTGTATCGCCGCAGCGACCGCCAGCAGGGAGAGGGCGACACCGGCGCGGGTCCGGACGCAGATCACGGCAATAGCTGCAACGGCTAGCAGATAGAAGACAGGCCAGAACATTCGGCCCGGAGAGCGGAACACCTGATAGAGACGAGCCGCCCACTCCGGCAGGTCCAGCCAGGCGATGACATAGGGGCCCACACTCAGTGTGTTGGTGAGTGAAACAGACAGCAGCAGCGTACTCATCAGGACGAGCGGCCAGATCAGGAACGATCGCCGGCTGAGATCCTCTCGACGAGGGATCAGCACCAGTACTACAGAGACTGCCAGCAGGGCGAGGACGCCGACACCCATGTAGGCGAAGCCATCATGGTCAAGAAAGCCATCCATGCCCTCAGGTCGTTCAAGTACCGGCAGAAGCCGAGACCAGTCTCCGCGAGAATCCACCAGGGAGAACAGGTTCATGCGCCCATATGGGCCTGGCACAGTCGGAGCGGACCCAAGAATGAAGTAGCCAACGAGCCACATGAGCACCAGGACAAGAGCGCTGCCGGCCACTCCGTGCACCATGCATCGGCTCGGGCGCATTTCACGTTTGGCCAGCCGCTGCAGGAGATCGGCGCCCCAGATGGCTGCCAGCATTACCAGCAGGTACGCATGTATCAAGGTGGCAAGCGCCAGCATGACCAGCCAGAATCGAGCGCGATAGCGCGGGTCGAAGTAGAGGTAAATGCCTCCGAGTAGCAGCCATTGCCCGCCGAGTGCGAGGTGGAAGGCAAAGCGGATCAGATAGGGGGGCAGCAGCAGGAGCAGGACTGTGCCCAGGGCGAGCAAGCGCCTGTCCTGGGTGAAGCGTGACAAGGCCAGATACGCAAAGACTCCCTGCATGATCATGCACAGCAATACCCAGAGACCGAAGTACTGGAAGGTACTTGGCAGCAGCGGCCCCAGTGCCTTGAACGGTAATGCGAAGAGTGGCAGAGAGTCGGAAAAGACGATGGAGCTGCCCATCTCCATTCCATACCGTGGGTTGGCCCCCAGCGGGAATTGCAGGAGGGGAGTTTCACGGAAGAACTCCCACCCCAGGAGGTTGGTCGGGGGGTCAAACAGTCCGCGCATGAGCCAGCCGATGCTGGAAGGGAGCAGCACTGACCACCCGCCCAGTGCGAAGAATAGTGCGCCCCCCAGCAAGATCGGAATCCAGAGTGACGAGTGGGCGGATGATGGCGCCGTCATGGCCGTGTGGACTCCTGAGCTTCTCATTGAGATTGGGTGGCTCATGGGGTTATCGACGAAATCCCCACACTCGGCTGGCCAGGAAGGTGATTCCTGGCACCACTGCTGCCGAGACCACCGCTGACAGACGCGGCGATAACCACCCACTGGCCAGGAGGGTGGCGAGGAGTGTGCTGTTGATCAGGAAGGCGATCAGCGAAATCAGGAAGAATCGACGTATCGCCTTGCCCGGCGAACCGGGAGCGGAAAACGTCCAGATGTAGTTGCCACCGAATGAGACTCCGAATGCGCAAAGGAACGCTATCAGGTTGGCGAGCAGTGCCGGTATAGCTGTGTAAGTGATCAGGCTCCACACCACGCTTATGTGCAATGCAGTGGCGCCTAATCCGACAACACCGAAGCGAGCAGCGATGAGCAGCTCGCGCAACAATCGGCGCTGGAGGCCCGGCGAGGTGTCGGACTCTTTGCGGATCACGGTTTTCTCGCCAGGCAGAAGGCTGTCAGGCCTGCAAAGCGGTTGCTGGCAAGCACGGGCAGTTCAATCGCGCAAAGGGCATTGAGCGTCGCATTGACCAGCGGGCTGTGGCGCTTGAGTTGCGATTGTGGCTGGCGTTCTGCTTTGCCGTAGCAGCGTTCGAGCAGGCGCAGGCTGGCGGCGATGGGGAAGACTGCGCCGAAGTAGTAGGAGCCACGCAATACCTGCAATCCGGCATTGGCCGCCACGCGTTCGATTTCGTGCAGCCTGTAGCGCCGCTTGTGCTCCAGGAAAACATCGTGGTCGCTCCACAGGCAGGAGAATGCCGGGACCGAAATGAGGAAGTGGGCGCCCGCAGGAACCTTGCCCACGTAATCCGCCAGCAGGCCCACGTCGTCGTCGACATGCTCGAGCACGTCCATCAACAGCACCAGGTCGGTGTCGAGCTGGTCGACTGCACGCCTGAAGCGAATCGGCTTTCCGCCGGCACTGTCGTCCGAGTCCTCCGGATAGCTGATGTCCACGCACCAGGCGTCCCTGGCTGCTGTGCTTTCCAGCAGGGCGCGTGAAAAGAATCCGGAGCCCGCGCCGACGTCGAGAATCGAAGCGGGGCGGATATCGCCCAGGAATTTCTGCATCGCTGCGCGCTTGGAGCGGTAATACCAATGCTCATCGATGTGCTCGCCGAGGATGTCGGTTTCCTTGAGGTCCATGCTCAGTCCTTGTTCTCGTAAATGCGTCGGACCAGATACACCGGCCTGCGCTTGGATTCCAGGTAGGTTCGCCCCAGGTACTCGCCCAGCACGCCAATGCCGATGAGCTGAAGACCGCCAAGGAAGGTAACGGCAACCATGAGCGATGCGTAGCCGGGAACATCGACTCCGAAGAACACGACCTTCAGCACGATCAGGGTGGCGAAGAGGAACGATCCCAGCGATACCGCAATCCCCAGGTAGGTCCATATTTTCAGGGGGTCCGTGCTGAAGCTTGTGATTCCTTCAAGGGCGAAGTTCCATAGGCGCCAGCCGTTGAATTTGCTCGACCCGGCGATACGCTCCGGGCGGCTGTAATCGATGCAGATGGTTCGGAAACCCACCCAGGCGAAAAGACCTTTCATGAACCTGCGCGATTCGGGCAATTCGTTGAGAGCATCCACCACCTGGCGGTCCATCAGACGGAAGTCGCCAACATTCTCGGGGATGGCCGGGTCAGCGATCTTGTTGTGGATGCGGTAGAACCAGTTGGCGGACGCACGCTTGGCCCAGGAGTCGGAGGCCCGGTCGATACGGCGACCCAAAACCACTTCGTATCCTTCGCGCCATTTTTCGATCATCTGCAGAATCAGTTCCGGGGGATCCTGAAGGTCGACGTCGATAGGTACCACGACCTGGCCGGTTGCGCAGCGCAGGCCGGCGCTTAGCGCAGCCTCCTTGCCGAAGTTCCTGCTCAGGTCGATCACCTTGATGCGGGGTGTGCGGCGCTGCAGCAGGAGCAGGGCCTCCAGAGTCGCGTCAGTGCTGCCATCGTTGACGAAGATGTACTCGACCCGTACGAGTGCCGGGTCGCCGAACACGCTTTCCACCCGCTCGAGAAAAAGGCTGACGGTCTCGACCTCGTTGTAGACCGGCACTACCAGTGACAGCGCCAGAGGAGCGCTTGCCGGTGCTCGCTGATCCTGCTCTGGGGGGGCAGTCGTTTGCAGTTTACTGGTCATCTCTACCTCTCCGTGCATGGTAGATGGCTGTCGCTGCAGCGTACGAGCTCGTGCTCATCGAGCTGCACTCTTCACTGCTGGCTGATCTGCGCTGATTGAAATCGCCTTGAGCTGAAGGTCGCCACCGTTGCTCAGCAAGCGCAGCTCGACTCGCTGCATCGGATCACTCAGGGCAACTTTACCGGTGAGCGTGCGGCCGGCGCCTTGTGTCCCCAGAAGAGGTCCCGAAGCCAGTGTGACGATAGAGCCTGAAGGGCCCTGTCCAATCAGATCCCAGGTGCCCACGATCGTGTCGCTGTCGGCTTGGCTGGCGTAGTCGAGACGGTGCTGATAAATGCCCGCAGCAAGCTCGATATAGGGGCCGTAGCTGAGATACCCCACCACACCCGCCTCACGCGGAACCAGGCGGTCACCCTGCAGATGTCCAATGAGCGAAGGTAACTGGGCAGCGCTCCAGTGGGCTGAAAATTCACTTTGCCCTGGAGTCAATGGCGTTCCCAGCGTTTCCCAGACAGTGCTGGTGCGGCCTTTGGCGCAGATCAGGTGAATGGTATCAACCGAGCACTTGCCGGCACTGATCGATTCCTGGAAGAGAGGGGGAAGGCTGAGCGAATTCCGCAGGAAGCCGGCTCTCACATAAAGCTGGCCGTCTTCGGCGGGACGTTGCGAGAAGGCGTTCTTCTGTTCGCACTGCGTCGCGATTCGCGCCGTGTAGGCGCTGTTGATCGTCATGCCGAGGTTTGCAGCGATGTACTGGTAGCGAACGTAATCTTCTGTCGGGGTATCACCGCAGCCATAGGCGGGATAGATCTCGATGGCATGCAGGCCCGCCAGCGCCTTGCGCCAGGGTTGAAGGTCCAGCGTCGCAGGAAGTTGGCTGAGGAACTGCACGCGCTCTCGCAGCGGACGGGTGTCGTGCCACTGGAGCAGGAGTGCTGCCAGGGTGATCACCAGAAGCACGTTGCTCTTTCGGCGAAGCAGCACCGCCAGGACGGCGAAAAGTACTCCATAGCCAACCAGCCAGAAGAACCGGCCACTGACTCGAAATATGCCGAAGGCACTTTCCAGCCACTGCGGGAGATGGAGGTCCAGCAAGAGGCGCTGGCCCAGAAAGAGGCGATTGCTGGCGGCGTAGAGTCCGAACCCGAGCAGTATCAGGAGCAGGGGGGCATGCCTGCGCGCGCTGCTCGGCAATTGGGGCCCATGCAGCATCAGGGCAAGCGGAAGCAGCAGCAGGACGCCCGCTCCCAGGTAGTTGAAGCCCTCGTCCTGGCCTCCAGTGGCGTCGACGGGCGCGCAGAACAGTCCGCCACAGAATGGCGAAAGCAGGTTCAGCGAATAGACGCCATAGCCTCCGGCGGCAGCCCCTTTCCCGATGAAGTAGCCGCCTGCATACAGGATGCCCAGCAGCGCAATGAGGGAGGCGACGACCCAACCCAGACCCTGTCTGAGCGTTAACCGGGACTGTCGATGAAGGCTCAGCAGGCTGGCGATGAATAGCGGATAGACCATCGCCAGGAGGTAGGGATGGACGAGGAGTGCAATACAACTCAGGGTGATAAGCCCGAGCCCGGTACTACGAACAGTCCAGGCGGCATGATGGCCGCGGAAGTAAGCTCCCAGGGCCAGCAGCAGCAAGGCCTGGGTCATCAGCGCAGTGTGCCCCATACGGTGCGTCAGCACCGGCCAGGTTATCGCGAAAGCGGCGGCAAGCAGCGCGCCAGGCAGGTGGCGAACCTCCAGCGAGCGAATGACGAACACCGCTGCAGCGGCCTGGAGCAGATAGCTGAAGGCATGCCAGAGGCCGAAGTAGTGGAAGCCATCCGGGAGCAGCGAGCGGAATGGCTTCAGTAACAACGCCAGAAGGGGGATGCTGTCGGTGAAGGCGATGCTGGTGCCTTCAGGTGCATTCAGGCGAACCGATTTGAGCAGCGGGAAGTGCCAGTCGTCCTTTTCGAAGAACAACCAACCCGCTACATGCGAGGCGGCGTCTCCTCCCTCGAAATAAAGGCCGTGCCCGGCCAGAAAGGACAGCGGGTAGAGATGCAGCACCAAGGCCATGGCCAACAGCAGCGCGGCCAGATAGGTTGGCCCGCTTGGCGAGTCCTTCCAGAGTCGGGATGTTGTGCTGAAGGTGGCTGAAGCAACCAGTTTCTGGAATTGGCTCATGTGCCGAGCTCTAGTTGTTCGGGGGTTGTTTGCCAGGCATCTGGCAACTGCGTTGTGGCCTGCAGAATCGACCCTGCCAGAGCAAACACCGAGTATGCCCGCAGCACATGGCTTGCAGGGAGAAACCTTACGGCCCGGCGCCAGCTGTCCAGGTTGCCTGACTGTCGAGCGCACAGTTCCTGGCTGGAAATCGAAAGTTCCTTTCTGCTGCCAGAACGAATAGGGAATAGCTCAGCAGCGACAGCGGGAGGTTCAGGTTATGCATGAACTCGGCCGATCTGAACGCTCGGCCAGCTAGGCTATCGGAATGCGGGACCGCAAGCTAGTACTGTGGTGCCAGGCGGGGCTGTAATAGCGGCAGATAGAAGGGGACAGGGCGCCTTCCGCTGGTAGGAAACAGTGGCCAAGCTGGGGCGGGCGAAATCCAAGGCAGAGGAACTGGCATTGGGATACCAGTGCCGCGTTCAGCGGTATGAGTTCGGCTTGGGCGATGACCGTTTGGTCATGAACGGGGCGAGTTTTCCTGGTCAGTTTCTCGGCTTTCGCAACGATATGTTCTGTTGTCGCTTCCGCTCGCGACAATGTATCCGGATGCTTGCCAGCGCCTGAAAGAACTGGTGCTATGCATACATTACTTCTGAAAACGACTCGGTCCAGCCGGTCGTTAAATAACAAAAAATAGCGCGGGAACGGGGCCTGCGTCCGCATGATGGATCTGCTTATTCTCATTGGCTCGAAGATCAGCCAGGACACCATCCACAGCTCGCTGGGCATGCCGGAGTACAGCTACTACTTCCTGTTGAAGGAGTTCTTGCCGGCCTTCGAAGCGATCGGAACGGTCGTGGAAGTGCGCAGCATCGCCGAGGTCGACGCTCTCTATGATCAGCACCATGCGGCCGGCCGGCCGGTGGTGTTCATCAGCGTCAGCCCGCCGCAACAGACGCCCCTGGGCCTGCGCTGCCCGACGATTCCGCTGTTCGCCTGGGAGTTTGACAGCCTGCCCGACGCTGCCTGGGACGGCGATTCCCGCAACGACTGGCGCTATGTCTTCGAGCGCGTACAGGGCGCCATCGCGACGAGTCGGGAGGCAGCTGCCCTGGTCGCCCAGCAGCATCGTGACCTGCCTGTACTGGCCGCGCCCGCTCCGATCTGGGAGCGTTTCGGCGCAGGCAAGGTCGCACCCGTCCGTCCGGCACAGGGCGCGCGGAGCATCCCGTTTTCTGGCGTTGTCATTGACAGTCCGGTGCTGGGGCTCAGTGCCGATGGTCTGGTTCGTCGTGCCGAGTCACCAGCGCCTCAGCCGGAGCTGGTGGCGGCTGCGAAACCGCCTTCGCGCTGGCGGCAGCGGCTGGAGATTGGCCGGTTGTTGTTCGACGGCTGGCGCCGGGAGGTCTTCGGCGCTCCTGACGTCCCCGCGGCCAGTGCCCCCGTTGCGGCTGCACCCTCCGTTCGTGATGTGGTGCTGGATGGGGTGGTTTACACAACTGTCCTCAATCCCGCTGACGGTCGGAAGAACTGGATCGATCTGATCACTGCCTTCTGCTGGGCGTTCCGCAATACGCCTGATGCCGTATTGCTGGTGAAGATGACCCACCACGATCTGGAGCATTATCGGATCGTGCTGATGACGCTGCTATCCCGCCTGGCTCCCTTCTCCTGCCGGGTGGTCGTATTGCACGGCTTCCTCGAGGACGACCAGTACCAGGCGATGGTCGCGGCCACCGATTACTACGTGAATGCATCGTCGTGCGAAGGTCTGTGCTTGCCGCTGATGGAGTTCCTGAGTGCGGGGAAACCGGCACTGGCGCCGCGGCATACGGCGATGGCCGATTACTTGGATGAACGCATGGCGTTCATTGTCGAGGGCGCCCTGGAGCCGACCTGCTGGCCCCATGATCCCACCGGCATGCTGGTGACGCACCGGCACCGGCTGAACTGGCAGTCGCTGATGGAGGCGTTCCGCCGCAGCCATGCAGTGGCGATCCGTGAGCCGCAGGTTTATGCGCAGATGTCCCGCGCGGCCTGCACGCGCATGGAGGCATTCAGCTCCCTGAAGACGGTCGCGGGTACGCTGGAAGCCTTCATTGGCGATGTCCTGGATACCGATCGGTCGGTACGAGCGCCTGCCCGTGTCGCGGGAGGAATGGCGGAATGAGGTTCCTGGTTTATTCCGAGGTCAATAGCGCACGCATCGAGTCGAGCCTGGGGCTGCCGGACTATAGCTACTACTTCGTGCTCAAGGAGTTTCTCCCGCTGCTACGCGGCCTGGGAGAAGTCACCGTGGTGGAGCAGGTCGGGGAGGTCGACGCCCTCTATCGGCAGGCCTTCGATAACGGCGAGCAGTGTGTCTTCCTCAGCTTCACGCCCCCGCACAAGACGCCGCTGGACCTGCAGTGCCCGACCATTCCGGTGTTCGCGTGGGAGTTCGACTCCATTCCCAACCAGCCATGGCTTGAGGACGACCGGCAGAACTGGGCGGCGGTCTTGCAGCGCTGTGGACGTGCCATCACCCATTCCGGGCTCACTGTCGAGGCAACTCACGCCGAGCTGGGCGCGGCGTTTCCGGTGGTCTCCGTTCCGGCGCCGGTGTGGGACAAGTTCGCGCGCCTGCGCGAGCAGGCTGTGGGCTTGCCCGGCGAGCCGGTGACCCTGACGGTACGCTCGGGCGTGGTCATGGACACCCACGACCTGTCGCTCGCGCCCTACATCCCCAACGCCGATGCAGTGACTCGCGCCGTGGCCAGCGCGCGCGCCCGGGAGCTACCGATGGTGGCGGCACAGGCCGAACCTGCGGAGCCACGGGCAGCTGGGCGCCAGTCGCTGGCGCGTATCACCCTGCGCTACCTGGTGGAGTGGTATCGCCTGGCCTGGCGCATGCCGGTACCGGTTGTATCGGTCGCCGCAGAGCCCGCGTCCCCGCGGATGGAGCCGCCCAACCCGGTAGAGCCCGGTGGTCTTCCTGAGGTGGATGTGGACGAAGCGGCGATGCCGTCGCTGCCATTCGGCGAGCATCGACTGACCCTGTCCGGCGTGGTCTTCACGGCCGTGTTCAACCCTTACGATGGCCGCAAGAACTGGGTCGACATGCTCACCGCATTCTGCAGCGCCTTCCGCGACACTCCTGAAGCGACGCTGCTGTTCAAGTTGGGCCACCACGAGTACGAGTCGGCGATGAACGACATGCTGATGTGCATGGCGCGCATGCCGGCCTTCAAGTGCCGTGTCGTCCTGTTGCACGGCTACCTGGATCGTTCCGAATTCGACGAGTTGATCCGTCATACCGCTTTTATCGTCAATGCCTCTCACGGAGAGGGCCAATGCCTGCCGCTGATGGAGTTCCTCAGCTGCGGCAAGCCGGCTGTCGCGCCGTGCCATTCGGCGATGGCTGATTACATCGACGAGAGCGTCGCCTTTGAAGTGGCCACCTGGCTGGATGCGACCGCCTGGCCGCACGATCCTCGGCTGGCTTACCGCACGCTGCGTCACCAGATCGACTGGGCCTCGCTGGTCGAAGCCTATCGTGCCGCCTTCCAATGCTACACGGCGCAGCCAGAGCGCTATAAGCGCATGTCGGATGCAGCAATAGAACGAATGCGTGCGCACTGTTCGCTGGAGGCCGGTCGTGGTCGCCTCGAGGCGTTTCTGGCCACAAGCGCCGCCTGAAGGCGCCGCGGCACATACGAAGTCATAGCGGGAGCTGACATGCTGGAGTTCATCAAGAGCCTGGGGCGCAAGCCGGTGCCCGTTACCGAACCGCAGGAGGCCGCGCGCCCGCCTGCCGAGCCGACGGAGGACCTGTCGACGCTCACCGATACCTACCTCAGCGGCTGGTTCCACCAGGAAACCGATGAGCTGTTCGAGGGCTTTCCGATCAGTGCGCAGGACTCGGTGCTGGATATCGGCTGTGGCGACGGTCCCTTCGTGCAGTTCTGCGCCCAGCGTGGTGCCGAGGTGATCTTCGCCGACATCGATGCCGACAAGGTGGCCGGCGTCGAGCGCGCACTGCAGGGCTCCAATGCCCGTGCGATGTTGCCGCTGGTCACCGACGCGAATCCGATTCCGCTGCCCGATGCGCGGGTGGACAAGGTCGTTGCTATGGAGGTGCTGGAGCACGTCGAAGACCCGGCCCAGTTCATGAGCGAACTGGTGCGCGTCGGCAAGCCCGGCGCGCTCTACCTGATCACCGTGCCCGATCCGCTGGGCGAAAGCGTACAGAAGGAACTGGCTCCTCCTGCCTATTTCGAACATCCCAACCATATTCGAGTGTTCGAGCGCGAAGCCTTCGAACAACTGATCCGCGATGCGGGGCTGGTCATCGAGCGTCAGGCCCATTACGGCTTCTACTGGTCGGTGTGGTGGTTCTTCTTCTGGGCCTGCAAGCAGGATCTGTCGCCGCCGTGGCATCCGCTGCTCGATAGCTGGACGCGCACCTGGAACATGATGCTGGCGACCGAAGAGGGGCCGCGGATCAAGAAGGCCCTGGACAAGGCGATGCCCAAGAGCCAGGCGATCATTGCGCGCAAGCCGGTATAGGCGGGATTGCCAGTGGTAATGAACAGTCGGTGCAGCCAATGAGCAAGGGTCGGATTGCCGACATCGAGATTCTGCGCGCCTTCGCGGTGCTCTTCGTGGTGCTGCACCATGCCCATGGCAATCTGATTTCCTGGGCTTCCCCGCGCTTCGATGTATTGACCTCGTATTTTTCCGGCGGCTTTGGCGTGGACCTGTTCCTCGCCATTTCCGGATTCGTCATCGCCCGCGATCTGTTGCCGCGCCTGAAGGCCGCCACAGAGGCCGGCTCGGCCTGGCGTTGCATACTCGCCTTCTGGGTCCGTCGCGCCTGGCGCCTGTTGCCTTCGGCCTGGTTCTGGCTGGCCGTTGTGCTGCTGGCAGTCCTGTCCTTCAATCGCTCGGGCGTGTTCGGTACCTGGGGCGCCAACGTTGATGCGACTTACGCCGGCGTTCTGCAGTTCGCCAATTGGCGTTTTGCCGAGACGTTCATGCGCAGCGAATATGGCACAAGCTTCGTTTACTGGAGTCTGTCGCTGGAGGAGCAGTTTTACATGGTGCTGCCGCTTCTCGCATTGCTGGCGCGCCGTTGGCTGGTCCATGTGCTGGTCGTTCTGGTGGTGTATCAGTTGTTCGCTTCCCGCGGACTGATGATGGTGATGTTCCGCAGCGATGCCCTGATGCTGGGGGTATTGCTGGCCATATGGAGCCGGACGACTGCCTACGCGCGCTTGCGCACGCTTCTTCCCACGCGTGGCGGCAGCCTGGCGCTGGTCGCACTGAGCTTGCTCATGGGGGCGTTCTGGTCGGACACCCTCGATGTGGGCATCTACAAGTTCAGCCTGGTGTCTATCTGTTCCATCGTGCTTGTCTGGATGGCGTCCTATGACGCGGAGCTGTTCATTCCGTCCGGCCCCTGGCGCCGGGCGATTATCTGGATCGGCACGCGTTCCTATGCCATCTACCTGATCCACGTTCCGGCGTTCTTCGTCGTTCGCGAATTCTGGATGCGGCTGTATCCGCAGTTGCCCGTGGACGAGCGCTTCTTCTATCCCTTCGTGCTATGCGCGACAGCGTTGATCGTCGTGCTGAGCGAGCTGAACTTCCGTTTGCTGGAGACGCCACTGCGTCGCCGAGGAGCCCTGATGGCGCGAAGGGTATCGGGTGAGATGCCGGGCACTTCGCGTGGTCTGGCAGTGGAGCAGGGAGTGGGGCCGTGATCGTCAAGGGGTGCCCAGTACTGACTGAAAAATGGCTTCCCATGCAGGAATCGAAGAAAGGCGAGGAGTGCGCATGAACAAGGGAAAAAACCCGGAGATCGAGTACCTGCGCGCCGTTGCCATAGGCATGACATTGCTCTGTCATGTGCCGATGCTTCTGCCTTACTACGAGGTCTTCTTCCTCAATTTCTTCAACGTTTACATGCCCTGGTCGGGGGTTGACCTGTTCTTCTGCATCTCGGGCTACATTGTCTGCCGAAGCTATCTGGACTATTTCGACCAGCACCGGCAGCAGGGCAGCTATGCCATCGCCGCCCAGAGCTTCTGGCTGCGGCGTATTTACCGGCTGTTACCGACCGCCTGGTTGTGGGTCCTTGTTCCTCTGGCACTGTCGGTGTTGTTCAACCGCAGCGGTGCATTTGGCTCATGGTTCGAAAACCTGCGCAGCTTTGCTGCCGTCGCAACCTTCAGCGGCAACCTGGCAAACCAGTATAACGGCCTGCTGGGGCCCAACGCGGTCTACTGGAGTCTGGCGCTGGAGGAGCAGTTCTACTTCGTACTGCCGTTCTTCCTGCTTTGTGTAACGGCTTTCCGCTGGCGTGTCGGGCTTCTACTGGCCCTTATCGCCCTGCAGTTTGGCCTTGATCGCAATATGTTCGGGACGCCGACCAGTGCGATGCTCAATTCCTTCCGACTCGACGCGATGATGTGGGGTGTGCTGCTGTGCCTGGCAGCGCGCACGCCATTGCTTCGACAGTTCGAGCCCACCTTCCTCGGCAAGAGTGCATGGCTGCGCTTGGCGTTCGCGCTTGTGCTGTTCTACCTACTGGGGGCGATTCCCGGACAACTCATCGCAATGCCCATCGCCGTCGGGCTGGTTGCTATCGTTGCGTTGTTGCTGGTATGGATCGCCAGCTACCAGCAGGGGTATCTGTATTGCCCGGCGCTTCTTTCGCGCCCGCTGCTCTGGCTAGGCTCGCGCTCTTACGGGCTGTATGTCATCCATATCTGCGCCTATCACCTGAGCCGCGAGATTTGGTACCGCTACGCTGCTGCGCAAGGCGTCGAGTTCGACAAGTCCTTTACCCCCGAGCTGGTGGTGACGGCGCTGGCCACGGCGCTCATCGCCAGCGAACTGAATTACCGGTTTGTCGAAGAGCCGCTGCGGCGCAAAGGGGGGCGTATGGCGCGGGAACGGCTGGAGCGGTTCGCCGTCGGCAAGCCTGTCGTGGATGCACCCCATCCGGACACCCAGCCTCAGGCGCTGATCCGGACGGACACGACAAACGTGCGTGCCTCCGAATGAGCATGTCGTGTGCGCCTGGTGAAAACCTTGCGGCTGAATCCGAGTCACAGCAGGCGAGAGGTTTCTGCGGATCTGCGTGACCAACCGGTCAGCCGCTTTCGGTTTTTTTTCCATAGAACAATCAGAGAGACTGGCCTTTGAACAAACGATTACTGGTTACAGGGCTTTCCGGTTTTGTGGGCACTCAACTCCGGGCGTCGCTGGGGCCGCAATGGCAGTTGATGGAGCTGCCGCGCCTGGATCTGTGCGAGCCCGGGGCATTCGACGAGTACCTGCGCGGCGAGGCGCCGGCTGCAGTGATTCACTTGGCGGGCCAGACGTTCGTCCCGCAGGCGTTCCGTGATCCTGCCGGAACCTTGCAGGTGAACCTCATCGGCACGCTGAACCTGCTTGAGTCGCTCAAGCGCTGCGGCTTTACCGGAGCGTTCCTGTACGTCAGCTCCGGGGATGTCTACGGACAGGTGAGCGAGGAGCAACTGCCGATTACCGAGCTGCAGTTGCCGCGGCCGAGGAACCCCTACGGCGTGAGCAAGCTCTCGGCGGAGCTGCTCTGCCAGCAGTGGAGCTTCGCCGAGCCTTGGCGCATGATGGTGGCACGCCCGTTCAACCACGTGGGAGTGGGCCAGAAGGCCGATTTCGTGATACCGGCGGTCGCAAGACAGCTCGCGCGCATTCGTCATGGATTGCAGGACGCGTGTATCGAGGTAGGGGATATCGATGTCACCCGCGACTTCCTCGATGTGCGTGATGTTCTTTCGGCCTACTTCGCATTGCTCGAAAAAGGGCGCTCGGGGGAGGTATACAACGTCTGTTCGGGCCAGGAGTATCGCCTGCGCGACCTGATCGGCCAGATGGCCGCGCTGGCCGGAGTTGAACTGGAGATCCGCCAGGATCCGCAGAAGCTGCGCAAGGCCGAGCAAAGGCGTGTTCGTGGCAGCAACGCCAAGCTGCAGAGTGAGACTGGCTGGAAGCCGGCTCACGGGATGGAGCAGATCCTGCGGGATGTCCTGGCTGACTGGGATGTCCGCGCCTTGCAGGAGTGAAACCGGTCGCGCTGGTTTTGCGACCACTGCTGGCGATTCCGGTCGCCGGTCCAGGACCCCGCCAGGCCTGCCAGGGGGGAGCGGGGTCCCAGGTAATGTGCGGTACGCGGAAGCATCGCTCGGGTGGAAGCCGATCGAGTCTCCGACATAATTACAACGAGCTCGCAGCGCTCTCATCTGCGAGCCATCACGGATGCCAGAAGAATGACAAAAAGTGCTCTGATCACCGGTCTGACCGGCCAGGATGGCGCCTACCTTGCGAAACTGCTGCTGGAAAAGGGCTACAAAGTCCACGGCCTGGTGGCTCGTCGCAGCAGCGATACGCGTTGGCGCTTGCGTGAATTGGGAATCGAATCCGAGGTGATCTACCTCGACGGCGATCTGGCGGACGCCTCCTCGGTGCAGCGTGCCGTAATCAAGGCCAAGCCGGACGAACTCTACAACCTCGGCGCCCAGAGCTTTGTCGGCAGTTCCTGGGACCAGCCGGTCACCACCGGCATCGTCGACGGCCTGGGCGTGACTCACCTGCTCGAAGCGATCCGCCAGTTCAGCCCGGAAACGCGCTTCTACCAGGCATCCACCAGCGAGATGTTCGGCCTGATCCAGGCCGAGCGGCAGGACGAGAACACGCCCTTCTACCCACGCAGCCCCTACGGCGTGGCCAAGCTCTATGGCCACTGGATCACCGTGAACTACCGCGAGAGCTTCAAGCTCCACGCCTCCAGCGGGATCCTCTTCAACCATGAATCACCGCTGCGCGGCATCGAGTTCGTGACGCGCAAGGTCACCGATGCGGTGGCCCGCATCAAGCTGGGCAAGCAGAGCGAACTGCGCCTGGGCAACATCGACGCCAAGCGTGACTGGGGCTTTGCCGGCGACTATGTCGAAGCCATGTGGCTGATGCTGCAGCAGGAGCAGCCGGATGATTACGTTGTCGCCACCGGTGTGACGACCACTGTCCGCGAGATGTGCCGCATCGCCTTCGACTATGTAGGCCTGAAGTACCAGGATCATGTGGTGATCGACCCGGCCTTCTTCCGCCCGGCGGAAGTGGATGTGCTGCTGGGCAACCCTGGAAAGGCCGAGCGAGTGTTGGGCTGGAGTCCCAAGACCAGCCTGGAGAACCTCATCCACATGATGGTCGACGCCGACCTGCGCCGCGTTGGCAAGGAGTGATTCATGCTCGTCCCTGTCATCCTTTCCGGTGGAGCCGGCACGCGGCTGTGGCCGGTTTCCCGTGAAGGGCAGCCCAAGCCGTTCATGGCGATGCCCGACGGGCAGTCGCTGCTGAGCAAAACCTACCGGCGCGCGGCCAGCCTGCTGGGGGCGGAAGGACACATCGTCACGGTGACCAACCGTGACTACTACTTCCAGAGCAAGGATCACTTCCAGTCGGCCAAGCTGCGCCAGCGCGGCCATTTCATCCTCGAACCCGCCGGCCGCAACACGGCGCCGGCCATCGCGGTTGCCGCGCTGGCGCTGCGGGCCCTGCATGGCGATGACGTCACCATGGTGGTCATGCCCGCGGATCACCTGATTCGCGATGTCGAGACCTTCGGCCGCTGCGTCGAGCATGCCGTGGAGCTGGCCGAAGCAGGGCAACTGGTGACTTTCGGTGTGGTGCCCAACGCGCCGGAAACCGGCTTTGGCTACATCGAGATGGGCGATGCGCTGGACAGCAAGGGCGGCAGCCGCGTAAAGCGCTTCGTCGAGAAGCCCGACCTGGATACCGCCAAGGGCTTCCTGCAGGCCGGCACCTTCCTGTGGAACTCAGGCATGTTCTGCTTCACCGTCGGCACCTTCATCAGCGAGCTGGAGAAGTACGCGCCGGAGATGCTCGAACTGGCCGTCGGTTGCCAGATGGCCAGCCAGCCGGCCGAGTTCGGCAACCTGGTGCAGCAGGAGCTGCCTTCGGAGCATTTCTGCGCGCTGGAGGACATCTCCATCGACTACGCCCTGATGGAGCGCTCCGACCGTGTTGCGGTGATCCCTGCTGCGTTCGACTGGAGCGATATCGGTTCCTGGACCGCGATGAGCGCGCTGGTGGAGGCCGATGCCGATAACAACCGGGCGACGGGCAATGCCATCTTCGTCGACAGCAAGAACAATTACGTGCAGAGCGAGGATCGCCTGATCGCCACCGTCGGGGTGGAGGGGCTGATCGTGGTGGAGACGGCGGACGCGATTCTGGTCGCCAACGCCGAGCGCGCGCAGGACGTTCGCAAGGTGGTCAAGCAGCTGAAGGACACCGAGAACGAGGCCTACCGCCTGCACCGCACCGTCAGCCGTCCCTGGGGCACCTACACCGTGCTCGAGGAAGGACCGCGCTTCAAGATCAAGCGCATCGTGGTCAAGGCCGGCGCCGCGCTGTCGCTGCAGATGCACCATCAT
Organism: Pseudomonas sp. Pseusp97; assembly: GCF_047304025.1. Lineage (NCBI taxonomy): Bacteria > Pseudomonadati > Pseudomonadota > Gammaproteobacteria > Pseudomonadales > Pseudomonadaceae > Pseudomonas > Pseudomonas sp. Pseusp97. The sequence continues at coordinate 59,901 of NZ_JBGLYK010000002.1, forward strand.
CGCAGCGAGCACTGGGTCGTGGTGCAGGGCATGGCCAAGGTCACCAACGGCGAATCCGTGCGGCTGGTGAACAGCAACGAGTCCACCTACATCCCCGCCGGCCACCGCCATCGCCTGGAGAACCCGGGCGTGATCGACCTGGTGATGATCGAGGTGCAAAGCGGCGAATACCTGGGTGAGGACGATATCGTCCGCTTCGAGGATATCTACGGCAGGATCGTCTGATGTCGCTGAGCAGTCTGAAAGGCACCTGGCAGTACCGCGGATTCATCGTGGGCAGTGTGCGGCGGGAATTCGAGTCGCGTTATCGCGGCTCGTTGCTCGGAGCGGCCTGGACCATCCTCAATCCGCTGGCGATGATCCTGGTGTACACCGTGATCTTCTCCGAAGTGATGCGCGCACGCCTGCCGGGCGTGGACGACAAGATGGCCTATAGCGTGTTCCTGTGCGCGGGCCTGTTGACCTGGGGGCTCTTCTCCGAAGTGGTCAGCCGCTGCCTGAACATGTTCCTCGAGCACGCCAACCTGCTGAAGAAACTGAGCTTCCCGCGCCTGTGCCTGCCGGTGGTGAGCGTTTGCAGTGCGTCGCTGAATTTCGCCATCATCTTCGCGTTGTTCGTCGGTTTCCTGCTGATCACCGGTCGCCTGCCCGGTATTGCGCTGTTGTCGTTCCCGCTACTGCTGGCGCTGCAGCTGATGTTCGCCGTTGGCCTGGGCATGCTGGTTGGCGTGCTCAACGTGTTCTTCCGCGATGTCGGGCAATTGTTCGGGATACTTCTGCAGTTCTGGTTCTGGCTCACCCCCATCGTCTATCCGCTGACCATCCTGCCGGAGTCGATCGGCCGGCTGGTTCAGCTCAATCCGCTGACCGGCCTGATGCAGGCCTACCAGAATCTGTTTCTCTACGGTCAATGGCCGCAGCTCACGCAATTGCTGCCGGTAACGGTGTCCGGCGTTCTGCTTTGTGTGCTGGCCATGGCGTTGTACCGCGCTCGCGCGGGAGAAATGGTGGACGAACTCTGATGGGCCATATCCATATTCAGCAACTGGGCAAGGCCTATCGTCAGTACCCCAAACGCTGGTCGCGTCTGGTCGAGTGGATCGCGCCCGGTGGCAAGCCGCGGCATCACAAGCACTGGGTGCTGCAGAACATTTCCCTGGAGATCGAGCCGGGCGAGGCGGTCGGTATCGTCGGTTCCAATGGCGCCGGCAAGAGCACCCTGCTCAAGATCATCACTGGCACCACGCAGCCCACCAGTGGTACCTGCGAGGTGGGTGGGACGGTATCTGCCCTGCTCGAACTGGGCATGGGCTTCCACCCGGAATTCACCGGCCGGCAGAACGTCTACATGGCTGCGCAACTGCTCGGCCTGCAGCGCGACGAGATCGACTCGCTGTTTCCGGAGATCGAGGCCTTCGCCGAAATCGGCGACGCCATCGACCAGCCAGTGCGCACCTACTCCAGTGGCATGCAGATGCGCCTGGCGTTCAGCGTGGCCACCGCGCGGCGCCCGGATGTGCTGATCATCGACGAGGCCCTGTCTGTCGGTGACTCGTACTTCCAGCACAAGAGCTTCGAGCGTATCCGCAGCTTCCGCCGTGCCGGTACCACGCTGCTGATCGTTTCCCATGACCGCTTCTCCATCCAGTCGATCTGCGATCGCGCGGTGTTGCTGGAGTTCGGCCAGGTGGCGATGCAGGGTGATCCGGAAATGGTCATGGACTACTACCACGCCCGGATGGGCGAGGGCCTCAACCACCTCGTGCGCCAGGAGATGCTGGCCAACGGCAAAGCCCGGACCATCTCCGGCACCGGCGAGGCCGAGATCGAGTCGGTTCGGCTGCTGGACGCCGCCGGCAAGGACATCGATCTGGTCGAAGTCGGCCACGACGTCGTCCTGGAAGTGGGTGTGCGGGTCTGTCAGGACGTTGATCGGCTGGTGCTCGGCTTCATGCTCAAGGACCGACTCGGACAGGCGATGTATGGCATCAACTCGCACCGCCTCAAGCAGGTGCAGAAGGGGCTGAAGGCCGGGGACCGGCTGGTGTACCGCTACGCATTTCCCATGCGGCTGGGAGCTGGCAACTATTCGGTGTCGCTGAGCCTTTCAAGGCTCGACTCGCACCTGGACGGCAACTACGAATGGCGGGACTGCGCGATGATCTTCCATGTGGTCAACAGCACGCGCGAGAACTTCATCGGCTATTCCTGGCTGGACGCCCGCGCCAGCATCGAGCACTTCCCCAGCGATTCCCTGGTCCACCGCAGTGGAGAGCCTTCCTGATGCGCCTGCTCGTCGAATGCACCTACGTCTTCGAACACCCCCACGTGAACTCCGGCATTCAGCGCGTGGTGCGCAATGTCATCCGTCACTTGGACCAGGGCGAAGGCGGTGTCGAGTGTGTTCCCGTGGCCTTCATCAACGGTCGCATGCATCGGGTACTGCACCTGGCGCCTCTGTCAACCGAGGAGTTGCCCTGGCACAGCCGCATGAAGATCGCCCTGGAGCAGATGCGTAATGACTACTGGGTGAAGCATGCGAGCCTGGAACGCCGTTGGCCGATGAGCCGTTACCACAACGCGCGCCGAGCCCTCTACGTGGCGTGCAAGATTGCCAGTCTGGCGATTACCCTTCCGCTGCGCTTCGCCCTGTTTGCCTCGCGTGGCCACGTGGTGCCGGAGCGCCTGGAGCCAATGGAAATCCAGTCCGGCGACCAGCTGCTGCTGCTCGACTCTTCCTGGCACGCCGACTTCTTCCCGGTGGCTGAAAAACTCAAGGCTGAGGGTGTCGGGCTGATCTCGGTAATCTATGACCTGATTCCCTGCACCCACCCCCAGTTCTGCGACGCCGGACTGGTGAAGGTGTTCGACCGCTGGTTCGACTGGATCGTCGAAATGGCGGACGGCTTCATCTGCATTTCCACCACCATCCGCGACCAGGTGCGCGCCGAGATCGTGCGCCGTCGCGGCGAAGAGGTTGCCCAGGGCCTGTGGTTCGAGCATTTCTACCTCGGCTCGGAACTGGACCTGGTGGACGACGCCGCGCAGCTGGACGGCAAGCTGGTGCAGATGTTCGAGGACGGCGCGCCGGTCTACCTGATGGTCAGCACCATCGAGCCGCGCAAGAACCACGCCTACCTGCTCGATGCCTTCGAGCGGCTGTGGGCGGCCGGCTCTTCCGCGCGGCTATGCATCATCGGTCGCTACGGCTGGAAGTGCGAAAGCCTGATGGCGCGCATCCGTGGCCACGAAGAGCTGAACAAGCGTCTGTTCATGTTCAACAAGCTCAATGACCGCGGCCTCGAGTACGCCTACGCCAACGCCCGCTCCCTGGTCTTCCCCTCCTACGTCGAAGGTTTCGGCCTTCCGCTGGTGGAAGCCATGCAGCGTGGTCTGCCGGTGATGGCCAGCGACATTCCGGTGTTCCGCGAAGTGGGCGGCGACTTCGTGGCCTACTTCGATCTGCAGCGCCCGGAAACCCTGGCCGAGCTGGTGCAGGAGTTCGAAGGCAGCGATCGCTTCCCGGCAATCCGTGCTACCGCGGACTGGAGCTGGCTGACCTGGCGCGATGCCAGCCGGCAGCTGGTCAGCCGTGTGCTGGGCGCCCTGAGCCTGCGCAAGCTGGCGCAGCCGCGACCTGAAGTGGAAGTGGGTTAGCGTGCACGTTGCGCTGAACGCCCGCATCCTTCAGGCACCGAGAACCGGTATCGGCCAGTATGTGTCGTCCCTGACCCAGGCTTTGCAGGCGCAGGCGGAAGTCAGCCTGCAGCTGTTCCTGGGTCGTCAGTGGGCGAATGAGCTGCCGCCTGCCCCGATGCCTGGTTATTCCCGCCGCGCCGCGCTGGCCAAGCGGGTTCCCGGTGCCTACCGCATTCGCCGCTGGCTGGAGCAGGGCAACTTCGATCGCGGGCTGCGTCAACGCTCGATCGACCTTTACCACGAGCCCAGCCTGTGGCCGCTGGAGTTCGATGGGCCGATGGTCATGACCCTTCACGACCTGACGCATGTGCACTACCCGCACACCCAGCCCGCCGATCGCCTGGCCGAAATCGAACGCCATGTCGGCCGCGGCGTCGAGCGCGCACAGTTTGTACTGACAGACTCCGAGCATGTCGCCGGAGAGGTCCGTCGTCATTACGCACTACCTGAAGAGCGTGTGCTGGTGGCGCCGCTGGGATATGCGCCGCGCTTTCGCCCTCGCTCGGAAGAGGAGCTGGCGAACACGCTGGCGTCGTTTGGATTGTCCGCAGGGCATTACCTGATCTGTGTCGGTACGCTGGAGCCACGCAAGAACCTTCAGTTGGCGCTTCGGGCTCATGCCTTGCTGCCGGCGTCGCTGCGCGCGCGCCTGCCTTTGGTGATAGTCGGAATGCCAGGCTGGCGCAGCGAAGGGCTCGATGAGACGCTGGATATCGCCGTGAAAGGTGGCTGGGCAAAGGTGCTGGGCTACCAGAGTGACGAAGTGCTGGCGGAGTTGCTGGCCGGGGCCAAGGCCTTGCTCTTCCCTTCGCTGTACGAAGGCTTCGGCCTGCCAGTGCTGGAAGCGATGGCCAGTGGTGTGCCGGTATTGCTGACGCGGACCTCCTCGCTGCCGGAAGTGGCGGGAGAGGCAGGCATCTATGTCGATGCCCATGATCCACAGGAGATGTGTTCCGCCCTGCAGGAGCTGGTGGACGATCCTTTTCTCGAGCAACGCTGCCGGATGCTGGGGCTCGAGAAAGCCCGGGACTTCAGTTGGGAGCGATGCGCCCGGATAACCAGCGAAGCCTACCGAAAGGCTGTGGGGGGCTGAATGCGCGTATTGCACTTCTTCAAGACCTATCTGCCGGATTCCGTGGGCGGCATCGAGCAGGTGATCAACCAGCTTTGCCGTACCGGGCGGCATCATGGCATCGAGCACCAGGTACTCACCCTGAGCTCGAACCCCGAACCGGCCGAACTGATGGTTGATGGGCATCGCGTCTACCGTGCGCGCCTCGACTTGCAACTGGCGTCTACAGGCTTTTCCTATAGCGTGGTGCCGCAGTTCCGTCGGCTGGCGGCAGAAGCGGACATCATCAACTTCCACTTTCCCTGGCCGTTCATGGACGTGGTGCACCTGCTGTCGGGCATCGACAAGCCGACGGTGGTGACTTATCACTCGGACATCGTTCGCCAGCGGCACCTCTTCAAACTGTACCAGCCGTTGATGCACCGTTTTCTCGGCAGCGTGGACCGTATCGTTGCAGCTTCGCCCAACTACCTGGGTTCCAGCGAGACCCTGCGCCGCTATCAGCACAAGGCGGAAGTGATTCCCTATGGGCTGGACAAGCAGGCGTACCCGGTTCCTTCCGAAGAGTGCACGGCACGCTGGCGCCGTGAGGTAGGCGAACAGTTCTTCCTGTTCGTCGGCGTGATGCGCTACTACAAGGGCCTGCACATCCTGCTGGACGCCGTGCAGGGCACCGGCTACCCGGTGGTGATCGTAGGTGCTGGTCCTTTGGAACAGCAGTTGAAGGCTCAGGCGGCCGCGCTGGGCGTTGAGTCCCATGTGCGTTTTGTCGGGCGTGTCAGCGAAGAGGACAAGGTCGCCCTGCTGCAACTGTCGCGGGCGATCGTCTTCCCCTCTCACCTGCGCTCGGAAGCCTTCGGCATTTCCCTGCTGGAAGGTGCAATGTACGGCAAGCCGATGATCTCCAGCGAGATCGGCACCGGCACCAGCTTCATCAATGCCAATGGGCTGACCGGGATGGTGGTGCCACCGAGCGATCCGCTGGCGTTCCGTCAGGCGATGAGATGGTGTTGGGAAAATCCGCAAGCGGCAGCAGAAATGGGACGGCACGCGGAAGCGCGCTATCAGGAGCTGTTCACGGCTGAGGCGATGGGGCGCGTCTGGGCAGATCTGTATCGCAATCTGCTGGACGAGAGGGCGGAGAAGGAAGGGCTGTTGCCCGAGGGCCGCTCTGGGTGAGCGGCCGGGGCAACGAACTTACCAGTACAGTTATGGCGAGCCTGGAGAGTATGGCTCAGCTGCACTGTTGAATCAGCGCCAGAACGGCTTGTTCAGTTCGGCGTAACGCTGGGCTTCGCTGATACCGGCGTCGGCCAGCAGGCGGGAGTCCAGGCGGGCCAGCTGACGGCGGCTTTCCATGCGGCGCTGCCACAGGCGAACGGTGCCGACGAGGCCACGGTGGGCGCTGGAGGTGCTACGGGTGGTGCTCAGAGCTGCGGAACCGAGGGTACGTTCCATGGTGGTCATCCTTCTCGCTTGTGGCGAGTAGTCAGTTGCTGAATGGATTGAGCATATGATCTGACTTTTTGGTCAGGGATGACAGGTACAGTTGCACAGTATTGCGCCTGGTCAGGCGATTGTAATTTTGAACTGTAATGGTCTTTTTCGGGGCGAACTGTACCGTTGCGCTCCATTCTGGTGCGCAATTGGCGGGAATCTGAGGTTTTTCGAGGGTGCCGGCCAGGGCGGCTGCGAGGGAAGCTGAACAGTTGGAGCGGGATAAAAATCTGTTCAGGAGTGTTTTTACGTGGTTTTTTTCCGGCTGTAAACCCTTGCGGGCCATTCATTGCTAAACGACCCGCAAAGCGTCCGGAATCAGCTCGCCGCCAGCATGTGGCCGTGTTCTTCCAGATTGATATGCCACTCCAGGGCCTCGCGCAGGATGTGCGGAGTATGGCCGCCGCGCGCGCAGGCGGCATCGAAGTAACTGTTCAGGGCGTCGCGGTAGGACGGGTGCACACAGTTTTCGATGATCACCCGGGCGCGCTCGCGGGGCGCCAGGCCACGCAGGTCGGCCAGGCCGACTTCGGTGACGAGGATGTCCACGTCATGTTCGGTGTGGTCGACGTGGCTGACCATGGGTACGACGCTGGAAATGTTGCCGCCCTTGGCGATGGACTTGGTGACGAAGATGGCCAGGTGCGCATTACGGGCGAAGTCGCCCGAACCGCCGATGCCATTCATCATCTTCGTGCCGCCCACGTGGGTGGAGTTCACGTTGCCGTAGATATCGAATTCCAGCGCGGTGTTGATGCCGATGATCCCCAGGCGACGAACCACTTCGGGGTGGTTGGAGATCTCCTGCGGGCGCAGCACCAGCTTGTCCTTGTAGCGCTCCAGGTTGCCGAACACGTCGGCGTTGCGGCGCGTCGACAGGGTGATGGAGCTACCCGAGGCGAAGCGCAGCTTGCCGGCGTCGATCAGGTCGAAGGTCGAGTCCTGCAGCACTTCGGAGTACATGGTCAGGTTCTCGAAGGGCGACTCGATCAAGCCGCACATCACCGCGTTGGCGATGCTGCCGATGCCGGCCTGCAGCGGGCCGAGGCTGTTGCTCATGCGGCCGGCATCCACTTCGCGCTTGAAGAAGTCGATCAGGTGGTTGGCGATGCCCTGGGTCTCGTCGTCCGGCGGCAGCACGGTGGACGGGGAGTCCGCCTGGTCGTTGACGACGATGGCGACGATCTTCTCTGCTGGAATCGGGATGGCGGTGCTGCCGATGCGGTCGTCGACCTTGGTCAGCGGGATCGGCGTGCGGGTCGGGCGGTAGGTCGGGATGTAGATGTCGTGCAGGCCTTCCAGGTTGGGGTTGTGCGCGACGTTGATCTCGACGATCACCTGCTTGGCGAAGATCGCGAAGCTGGCCGAGTTGCCCACCGAAGTGGTCGGCACGATGTGACCTTCCTCGGTGATGGCGACGGCTTCGATGACGGCGATGTCCGGCAGCTTGAGCTGGTGGTTGCGCAGCTGCTCGACGGTCTCGGAGAGGTGCTGGTCGATGAACATCACGTCGCCGGCGTTGATCGCCTTGCGCAGGGTGCTGTCGACCTGGAAGGGCATGCGGCGGGCCAGCACGCCGGCTTCGGTGAGCTGCTTGTCGAGGTCATTGCCCAGGCTTGCGCCGGTCATCAGGCTGATGCGCAGCGGCTCCTGCTTGGCGCGCTCGGCGAGGGCCTTGGGGACGGCCTTGGCTTCGCCGGCGCGGGTGAAACCGCTCATGCCGACGGTCATGCCGTCCTTGATAAGGGCCGCGGCCTGGTCGGCAGTCATCACCTTGTCCAACAGGGAGGACATACGCACGCGATCACGGAACATGGGAAAACCTCGGGCAGTAGGAAGTGCGAGGCCGCCAGTCTAGGGACTCGGCGATTTTTGGCTCTTATACCAAGGTCGAAAAATCGCCCGGCCGGGGCCTTCTTACTACCAATGTCCAGCGCTTTGCGTGTTGCCTGAAAGCAAGACACCGGCGCGAGGCCGGTGTCTTGTCGATCAGCGGTCGTCTTATTCGACGGCCTTGACCATGTCTTCGATGACTTTCTTGGCGTCGCCGAAGACCATCATGGTCTTGTCCAGGTAGAACAGTTCGTTGTCCAGGCCGGCGTAGCCGCTGGCCATCGAGCGCTTGTTGACGATCACGGTCTTGGCCTTGTAGGCCTCGAGGATCGGCATGCCGGCGATCGGCGACTTCGGATCGTTCTTCGCGGCCGGGTTCACCACGTCGTTGGCGCCCAGTACCAGCACCACGTCGGTCTGGCCGAACTCGGAGTTGATGTCTTCCATCTCGAACACCTGCTCGTAAGGCACTTCGGCCTCGGCCAGCAGGACGTTCATGTGGCCCGGCATACGCCCGGCAACCGGGTGGATGGCGAACTTCACGTTTACGCCGCGATGGGTCAGCTTCTCGGCCAGTTCCATCAGCGCGTGCTGGGCACGGGCCACCGCCAGGCCGTAGCCGGGGACGATGATCACGCTGTCGGCGTTGGTCAGCAGGAAGGAGGCGTCGTCGGCCGAACCGGATTTCACCGGGCGGGCTTCCTTCGCACCGGCCGGGCCGCCGGCGTCCGCTTCAGCGCCGAAGCCACCGAGGATGACGTTGAAGAACGAGCGGTTCATCGCCTTGCACATGATGTAGGAGAGGATCGCGCCCGAGGAGCCCACCAGCGAGCCGGCGATGATCAGCATCGAGTTGTTCAGCGAGAAGCCGATACCTGCCGCGGCCCAGCCGGAGTAGGAGTTCAGCATCGACACGACGACCGGCATGTCCGCGCCGCCGATCGGGATGATGATCAGCACGCCGAGGATGAAGGCCAGGGCCAGCATCACCACGAAGGCGGTGAGGTTGCCGGTGAACATGAACAGCAGGCCCAGGCCCAGGGTGGTCAGGCCCAGCACCAGGTTGAGCATGTGCTGGCCGGTGAACTGCACCGGGGCGCCCTGGAACAGGCGGAACTTGTACTTGCCCGACAGCTTGCCGAAGGCGATCACCGAACCGGAGAAGGTGATGGCACCGATGGCCGCGCCGAGGAACAGCTCCAGGCGGTTGCCGGTCGGGATGGTGTCGCCCAGGTTCTGCACGATGCCCAGCGACTGCGGCTCGACCACGGCGGCGATGGCGATGAACACGGCGGCCAGGCCGATCATGCTGTGCATGAAGGCGACCAGTTCCGGCATCTTGGTCATCTCGACGCGCTTGGCCATGATCGAACCGGCAGTGCCGCCGACCAGCAGGCCGATGATCACGTAGACGATGCCGGTGGTGGCGATTTCGCTGCTGATCTTGAACACCAGGGCCACGGTGGTCAGCGCGGCGATGGCCATGCCGATCATGCCGAACAGGTTGCCGCGACGCGAGGTGGTCGGGTGCGACAGGCCTTTCAGGGCCTGGATGAAGCAGACCGAGGCGATGAGGTAGAGGAGGGTGACGAGGTTCATGCTCATGTCAGTGCTTCTCCGCCTTCGGCGCTTTCTTCTTGAACATTTCCAGCATGCGGCGGGTGACCAGGAAGCCACCGAACACATTCACTGCAGCCAGGGCCACGGCCAGGGTGCCCATGGCCTTGCCCAGCGGGGTGACGGTCAGCGCGGCGGCCAGCATGGCGCCGACGATCACGATCGCCGAGATGGCGTTGGTCACCGCCATCAGCGGGGTGTGCAGGGCAGGGGTGACGTTCCAGACCACGTGGTAGCCGACGTAGATCGCCAGCACGAAGATGATCAGGTTGTAGATGCCGTGGGAGATCAGCATGTCTTCCATAGTTTCTCACCGGTCTTCAGGGCCGGACGCGGGGTCCGGCGCGTTCTTATATAAGAGGGGCTTCAGCCGTTCTTGCGCACGATCTGGCCGTCACGGCACATCAGGCACGCGGCGACGATGTCGTCTTCCAGGTTCACCGTGAAGCCTTCGGCGGTCAGGGTGAGCTTGAGGAAGTCGAGCAGGTTGCGTGCGTAGAGTGCGGAGGCATCCGCCGGCACCAGCGCGGCCAGGTTGCTCAGGCCGACGATGGTCACGCCGTGCTTGACCACGACCTGGTCGGCCTCGGTCAGCGGGCAGTTGCCGCCTTGCGATGCTGCGAGGTCGATGACCACCGAGCCCGGCTTCATTTCGGCGACAGTCGCCTCATGCAGCAGGGTCGGCGCCTTGCGGCCCGGAATCAGTGCGGTGGTGATGACGATATCCGACTGCTTGGCGCGCTCGTGCACGGCCTTGGCCTGGCGCTCCATCCACGAGGCCGGCATCGGGCGGGCGTAACCGCCGACGCCTTCGGCGCATTCGCGCTCTTCGTCAGTCTCGTAGGGCACGTCGACGAACTTGGCGCCCAGGGACTCGATCTGCTCCTTCACCGCCGGGCGTACGTCCGACGCCTCGATCACCGCGCCCAGGCGCTTGGCCGTCGCGATGGCCTGCAGGCCAGCGACGCCGGCGCCGAGGATCAGCACGCGGGCGGCCTTAACGGTGCCGGCGGCGGTCATCAGCATGGGCATGAAGCGCGGGTAGTGGTTGGCAGCGAGCATCACGGCCTTGTAGCCGGCGATGTTGGCCTGGGAGGAGAGCACGTCCAGGCTCTGCGCGCGGGAGGTGCGCGGCGCCGCCTCGAGGGCGAAGGCGGTAATGCCGCGTTCGGCCATGCGAGCGATGTTCTCGTTGTTGAACGGATTGAGCATGCCGATCAGCACGGTACCCGGCTTCATCTGCGCCAGCTCGCTTTCGCTGGGCGCGACAACCTTCAGCACAAGCTCCGAGCCGTAGGCATCGGCGGCAGTGCCGATCTTTGCGCCAACGGCCTCATAGGCGGCGTCCGGCTGGCTGGCGCTGATGCCCGCACCGCTCTGGACGACGACCTGATGGCCTTGCCCGATCAGTTTCTTGACCGTCTCCGGCGTTGCTGCGACCCGCGTCTCACCGGCTTGGGTCTCGAGGGGTACACCGATCTGCACTTGCAAATCTCCTGCGTGATCCTGGGATTGTCCGGGCAACTACGTTGGCGACCCGGGTTTTGAACTGGCAACGGTCTGCTCTTTGTTTTCAGAGCTTGTTCTAGTGGCCGGGTCGTGACCCGGTGGCCGCGGCATTGTGCAATCGAACCTGGAGGGCATCAAGAAGTTCTGGAGTGGTACGAAGCGATAACTACAAGTCACATTCGGACCCGTAGTTTTCCGGTCGCCACCGAGGCCGCGTGTGCCCTGGCGTTTAGCCTAATTGCCTATTGTGACCGGACGGAAATGTCATCCTCGCCGTGAATGACCACCCATCAGAGGCTCCCCATGTCCACCGAAAGGCCCGGTAATCCTGCAACAGGCTCAGGCATAGGTGTTAATTAATGTTTCTAATATGGAGTATGAGTCATTCCTGATATCTGCTTTCCTGTAGCAGATTTTTTACATTGACTACGGGGTCAGGAATTTCATCTGAAAGCTTCAAGGCCGCGTGTTGCACCGCACCAGAGCCATGAGGAGAGGTTTAGCAGAAACTTCGGATTTGTCCGTTGAATGCGGAAATGTCGCGGAAAAAACAACGGCCACCTTTATCGGGCGGCCGTTGGGGTGAGACAGGGTGTCGCGGGTCATTGATTCGCGCCGACCACGCTGGGCAGCTGGGCGACCAGCTTGTCGTTGTGCAGCGGGGCGCGGATGAAACCGTGCTGGGTATTGTCCGGGCCGATGATGACCAGGTTGCCGCTGTGGTCGACGGTGTAGTTGGGCTTGCTGGTGTCCGCCGGGATGTAGGGGATGCTCATGGCGTTGGCCAGCTTCTGCACGCTCTCTTCCGAGCCGGTAATGCCCTTGAAGCCGGCATTGAAGAAGCCGAGGTATTCCTTGATGCGCGGCGCGGTATCGCGGTGCGGGTCGACGCTGACGAACACCACCTGCAGATTTTTCGCCACTTCCGGCGGCAGCTTGGTCTGCAGCTCGCGCAGTTGCGCCAGGGTGGTCGGGCAGACGTCCGGGCAGAAGGTGTAGCCGAAGAACAGCAGGGACCACTTGTCCTTCAGGCTGGCGGTCTGGAACGGCTGGCCGTCCTGGTCGGTGAAGGTGAGGTCGGGGACGCTGCGGGTCTGCGGCAGGATCACGATGCCGGCGTCGAGCAGCACGGTCGGGTCGAGCTGGTGGCGCTGGTTGAGCACCTTCTGGACGGTGAGGCCGAGGATCAGCGCGACGATGGCGACGAGGATGAAGACGGTCTTGTTGACTCGGGACATGGGGTTCTCGTGGGTCGGGACGTCTGGGCTTGGGCTGCTTCGTACCGTGCCCGTATCTGGCAGCACGGCGACGATGTTCGCGAGCAAGCTTGCTCCTACGAAAAGCGCACCGCCGTTGGGCGCAACTGTAGGAGCGAGCTTGCTCGCGAACCCTCAGTAGTTCAGGTGCAGCGGCAGGTAGTGGTCCACCAGCAGTGCAATGAACAGCAGGAACAGGTAGGCGATAGAGTACTTGAAGGTCTTGATCGCCGCATGGGGTCGGCTGCCGCAGTAGAGCGCCCAGGCCCAGTCGAGGAAGCGCGCGCCCAGGGCCAGCGCGGCGAGCAGGTAGACCAGCCCGGCCATGTGGATGGCGAAGGGCATCAGCGTCACGGCGAACAGCACCAGGGTGTAGAGCAGGATGTGCAGCTTGGTGTAGTGCTCGCCGTGGGTCACCGGCAGCATCGGGATGTCGGCCTTGGCGTATTCGTCCTTGCGGTGCAGGCACAGCGCCCAGAAGTGCGGCGGGGTCCAGGCGAAGATAATCAGCACCAGCAGCAGCGGTTCGGCGGAAATCTGCCCGGTCACCGCAACCCAGCCCAGCAGCGGCGGAGCGGCGCCAGCGAGGCCGCCAATGACGATGTTCTGCGGCGTGGCGCGCTTGAGGAAGCCGGTGTAGAGGGCCGCGTAACCCAGCAGCGACGCCAGCGTCAGCCAGGCCGTCAGCTGATTGGTGAACACCAGCAGCACGGCCATCCCCGCCACCGACAGCAGCATGGCGAAGCCCAGCGCGATGGGCGGCGAGACGCGTCCTTCGGCCAGCGGGCGCTTGTGGGTGCGCGCCATGATCGAGTCGATGCGCCGGTCCACCACGTGGTTCACCGCCGCCGCGCCCCCGGCGCACAGGCCGATGCCGAGGTTGCCGAAGACCAGCACCTGCCAGGGCACGCCGGCCTTGGTGGCGAGCAGCATGCCGATCAGCGAGGTGATCAGCATCAGCAGGACCACCTTGGGTTTGGTCAGTTCGAGCAGGTCGCGCCAGCTGGCTTGGCTGGATGTGCTGATGACGCTGGCCATGGGCATTTCTCCTGACTTCTTGATGGGGACCGGCGCGCCCCGGCGCCGACCATCGTGCTCAACTGTTCAATGTCACCCCTGCGAGGGATAGGCCACCGGCCGCTCCAGGACGTCCAGGGTGATCGGGCTGCTCGCGGGCAGTTCGACGGGTTTCGCCGCCGGTGCGCGCACCCGGTAATTCACCAGTACCAGCATCAGCAGTAGGAAGGCGCCGCCACCGTTGTGCGCCACTGCCACGGGCAGCGGCAGGTGCAGCAGCACGTTGCTGATGCCCAGGCCGATCTGCAGGGACAGCCCCAGCAACATCAGCGCGGTGATGCCGATCAGGCCGTGGCGCTGGAGGTTCCAGGCCAGCAGCAGGATCACCGCGGTCACGCACAGCGCGCCCATGCGGTGGGTCATGTGGATCGCCGTGCGGGCGTCGCTGTCGAGCTGGCCGCCCAGGTAGTTCGGGCCGATGTGCTGGGTGAGGTGAAAGCCATTGGCGAAGTCCATGTTCGGCCACCATTCGCCATGGCACATCGGCAGGTCGATGCAGGCCACCGCCGCGTAGTTGCTGCTGACCCAGCCGCCGAGGGCGATCTGCCCGACCACCATCAGCAGGGCCAGGGCCGCCAGCGCGCGCAGCTTCGACGGCAACTGCAGCGGGGCGAAGGCGCCGGACAGGCGCAGGCTGAGCAGGAACAGCAGTGACAGCGTGGTGAAGCCGCCCAGCAGGTGCGCGGTGACCACCTGGGGCCAGAGTTTGAGGGTAACCGTCCACATGCCGAACGCCGCCTGGGCGATCACCACCGCGAGCAGTACCAGCGGCAAGCGCATCGGTTGCCCGTCACGGCCGCGACGCACCAGTGCGTGCACCGCGAGGCCAAGGATCAGCAGGCCGAGGCTGCCGGCGAAGTAGCGGTGGATCATCTCGTTCCAGCCCTTCTGCGCCTCCACCGGCGAGTCGGGGAAATGCATTTCGGCGTGCGCCAGTTGCGCCTCGTTCAGCGGCACGTGGACGAAGCCATAGCAGCCGGGCCAGTCCGGGCAGCCGAGGCCGGCGTGGGTCAGGCGGGTATACGCACCCAGCAGGATGACCACGAAGGCCAGCGCCGTGGCCAGTACGGCGAGGTAGAAGGCGGGTTTGCGTCTTGCCTGGATCATGCGTCGCTCCCGATCTTGTTGTTGTCGTGGGGCTCGACCGGCTTAACCGATGTTCGACAGCTTCAGCAGCAGCTGCAGGTCCTTGAGGATCGACTTGCCGTCAGCCTTGGCGTCGTAGCGCAGCACCAGGTTGCCGTGGGGGTCGACTATCCACAGTTGCGGCTGGGCGCCGGTGTGCTGGTTCGGCATCAGCCCCAGGCGCTGCAGGCGCGGGTAGTCCTTGTCGAGCAGGCCGGTGAACTCGGCCGGCAGCGGTTTGGCGAAGGCGAGGGCGTGTTCGGCGCGGCTGGCTTCGCGGCCCAGGCCGATGTTGATCTGGCGCGCCAGGTAGACCAGTTGCTGGCAATCACTGGTGCAGGTTTCCGGCGCGGTCACCAGCAGTTGCCACTGGTCGCTGGCCTTGTCGTCCTGCACGCCCAGGTCGGCCGGAGTCTGCCCGGTGGCGATCAGGTCGCCGTGGTAGCTGCGGCCGTCCGGCACCCAGAACTGCAGCTTGTACATGGCGGTGGCGAGCAGCATCGGCCCCAGCACCATGCCGAGGATCAGCAGCAGTTGCACGCGCCCGCGGCGGCGGGCGTTGGGGTCAGGCAGAGTCATGGCGGTCATGGTCGAAGGTCTCCCGTGCGCGACGGATGCCGAGGTAGAGGTAAAGGGCGGAAAGCGCGATGGCCAGGGCGAACCACTGCACGGCGTAGCCGACGTGGCGCTCCGGCGGCATGGCGACGATCGGCCAGTCGATGTCGAAGGCGGCGTCGCCCGGCTCCAGGCGGATCTCCAGCGGGCTGCCTTCGCGGCCGAGCTGGTCCCACAGGAACGGCGCGTCCACCTGGGTAATCAGGCGTGGCCAACTGGCGAGCGGTGCGCTCGGGCCGGCGGCTGGCGGAACGTAGGTCCACGCATCCAGCAGCAGGTCGTGATTGGGCGTATCGACCTTCGGCGGCACGCGGCGGTCGGGCCAGGGCACCCAGCCGCGATTGACCAGCAGCCACTGGTGGCCGACGCGGTCGAAGAAAGGTTGCAACACCTCGACCCCGGCCTGGCCGTTGCGGGTGCGGTTGTCGAGCAGGGCAGTGTGTTCGGCATCGAGCTGGCCTTGCAGGCGTACGCGAACATAGCTGCGCGGCGGTTGGCGCTCGAGCTCGGCGATGCTGATCGGGTCCTGCTGGCGCTGCACTTCGGCGGCGGCGAGCAGGGTGCGTTTCTCGGCGGCGCGGGACAGTTGCCAGAAGCCCAGGCCGATCAGCACCGGCAGCAGCGCGAGGACCACCAGGGTCGGCGCGATGCCGGGCCGGAAGGCGCGCGTGGCGCGGCCCGGACTGTGATCAGATGCGTGCTGGCTATACTGCAAGACACCCCCCTCAACCCCAGTCCCCTGCGGACAGGAGGCCGGTAGTGCTCAAAGCTGCGATCGTTCTGTTGTTGCTGGCGACCGTCGTCAGTCTGTTCAGTGGCCTGTTCTTTCTGGTCAAGGACGAGGGCCATGGTTCGCGCGTGGTCAACGCGCTGACCGTGCGTGTCACCCTGACCGCCCTGACCGTCGCTCTCATCGCCTGGGGTTTCTTCAGCGGCCAACTCGGCAGCTCCGCGCCCTGGCATTTCTGATCCCGCTTTTGTTCTTCGTAGGAGCGAGCTTGCTCGCGAACGCTTTTCCTGATGCCTCAGGGTTGGGCAGTTCGCGAGCAAGGGCTAGGCGCCCCCCTCGGTCCTACAGGTCCCGCAGTCCCTCACAGCACGTAAACGAAGATGAACAGCCCGATCCACACCACGTCGACGAAGTGCCAATACCAGCTGGCCGCTTCGAAGCCGAAGTGTTTGTCGGCGTCGAAGTGCCCGCGGATGATGCGGATCAGCATGATGCTGAGCATGATCGCGCCGATGGTCACGTGGGCGCCGTGGAAGCCGGTGAGCATGAAGAAGGTCGCGCCGTAGATGCCCGAACCCAGGGTCAGGCCCAGCTCGCTATAGGCCTCGTGGTACTCGTAGGCCTGCAGCACCAGGAAGCACGCGCCGAGCGCCACGGTCGCCGCCAGCCACAGCTTCAGCGGGCCGCGATGATTCTTCTTCAGCGCGTGGTGGGCGAAGGTCACGGTGAAGCTGGAGGTGACCAGCAGCAGGGTGTTGATCAGCGGCAGCTTCCACGGATCGATCACTTCCTTGGGCGGCGGGAAGAGTTTGTTGTCCGGGTTGCTGAGCTGCGGCCAGCCGGTTTCGAACTGCGGCCAGAGCATGTGCGAGATGCCATGGTGGCCTTCGCCGCCCAGCCATGGGTTGACGAAGTGGCGCACGTAGAACAGCGCACCGAAGAAGGCGGCGAAGAACATCACCTCGGAGAAGATGAACCAGCTCATGCCCCAGCGGAAGGAGCGGTCCATCTGCGGGCTGTAGAGCCCGCCGCGGCTTTCCTTGATGACGTTGCCGAACCAGCCGAACAGCATGTACGCCAGGATCAGCCCGCCAGCGAAGAAGATCCACGGGCCGTGGGAGTGGTCCTTGCCGGCACTCATGTCGTTCATCCATGTGCCGACGCCGAACATCGTCACCAGCATGCCGATGGTGGCGATGATCGGCCACTTGCTCTGCGCGGGGACGTAATAGGGATCGTGGGTTGCCATCTTTCTTGTTCTCCTTTGCCCTTCAGCGCTCGTTACTGGCCACGGGTGGCTTGCGGGCAGTGATGTCGAACAGCGTGTAAGCAAGCGTCAGGTGACGCACATCCTTGGGCAGGTCGCGGTCGACGATGAAGCGCACCGGCATTTCGATGCGCTCGCCCGGCTGCAGCACCTGCTGGGTGAAGCAGAAGCATTCGGTCTTGTGGAAGTAGGTGGCCGCCACCGACGGCGCGATGCTCGGGATCGCCTGAGCAGTCATCGGCTTGTCGGTGGGGTTGCGGGCGACGAACAGCATCTGGTTCACCGCGCCCGGATGCACCACCAGTTGTTCCGACTCGGGGTGGAATTCCCAGACCATGTCGATGTTGTTGTTGGCGACGAACTGGATCTTCACCTCGCGCGACTGATCGACCACCTGGCCGTCGCCCTGGTAGGCGCTGCCGGAGGTCTTGCCGTTGATGCCCAGCGCCTTGCACATCACGTCGTACAGCGGCACCAAGGCGAAGCCGAAGGCGAACATGGCCACCACGGCTATGACCAGCCGGGTCACCAGCTTGCGCGTTTCGATGTTGCCGTCGCTCATGGGGTTCCTCCTCTGTAGGAGCTAGCCTGCTCGCGAACTGCCTGACGCCGTGGCCTCAGGAAAAAGCGTTCGCGAGCAAGCTCGCTCCTACAGGTAAGCCCTTACTTCACCTCGGGCGGGGTGGTGAAGGTGTGGTACGGCGCAGGCGAGGGAATGGTCCACTCCAGGCCTTCGGCGCCATCCCACGGCTTGGCCGGTGCCGGCTTGCCGCCCTTGATGCACTTGATGACGATGAACAGGAACAGCAACTGCGTGGTGCCGAACATGAAGGCGCCGATGGACGAAACCATGTTGAAGTCGGCGAACTGCAGGTTGTAGTCCGGAATCCGCCGCGGCATGCCGGCCAGCCCGACGAAGTGCATCGGGAAGAATGCCATGTTCATGCCGATGAAGCTCATCCAGAAGTGCAGCTTGCCCAGGGTCTCGTCGTACATGTGGCCGGTCCACTTCGGCAGCCAGTAGTAGGCCGAGGCGAAGATGCCGAAGATCGCGCCGGGTACCAGCACGTAGTGGAAGTGCGCCACCACGAAGTAGGTGTCCTGGTACTGGAAGTCCGCCGGGGCGATGGCCAGCATCAGCCCGGAGAAGCCACCGATGGTGAACAGGATGACGAAGGCCACGGCGAACAGCATCGGCGTCTCGAAGGTCAGCGAGCCCTGCCACATGGTCGACGCCCAGTTGAACACCTTCACCCCGGTGGGCACGGCGATCAGCATGGTCGCGTACATGAAGAACAGCTCGCCCACCAGCGGGATGCCCACCACGAACATGTGGTGCGCCCACACGACGAAGGACAGGAAGGCGATCGAGGCGGTGGCGTAGACCATCGAGGTGTAGCCGAACAGCGGCTTGCGGCTGAAGGCCGGGATGATCGAGCTGACGGCGCCGAACGCCGGCAGGATCATGATGTACACCTCGGGGTGGCCGAAGAACCAGAACACGTGTTGGAACAGCACCGGGTCGCCGCCGCCGGCCGCGCTGAAGAAGCTGGTGCCGAAGTGGATGTCCATCAGCATCATCGTCACGCAACCCGCCAGTACGGGCATCACCGCGATCAGCAGGAAGGCGGTGATCAGCCAGGTCCAGACGAACAACGGCATCTTCATCAGCGTCATGCCCGGCGCGCGCAGGTTGAGGATGGTGGCGATCACGTTGATCGCGCCCATGATCGAACTCATGCCCATCAGGTGGATGGCGAAGATGAAGAAGGTCACGCTGTGTGGCGCGAAGGTGGTCGAGAGCGGCGCGTAGAAGGTCCAGCCGAAGTTCGGGCCGCCGCCGGGCATGAACAGGGTGCTCACCAGCAGGCCGAAGGCCGCCGGCAGCAACCAGAAGCTGAAGTTGTTCATGCGCGGCAGGGCCATGTCCGGCGCGCCGATCATCAGCGGCACCATCCAGTTGGCCAGGCCGACGAAGGCGGGCATCACCGCACCGAAGACCATCACCAGGCCATGCATGGTGGTCATCTGGTTGAAGAACGCCGGTTCGACGATCTGCAGGCCCGGCTGGAACAGTTCGGCGCGGATCACCATGGCAAAGGAGCCGCCGAGCAGGAAGGCGCAGAAGCTGAACCACAGGTAAAGCGTGCCGATGTCCTTGTGGTTGGTGGTCAGTACCCAGCGCATCAGGCCCTTGGCGGGGCCGTGGTGGTGGTCGCCGGCGTGAGAATGGTCGGGGTGATCGATCACTGTACTCATCGCGGCCTCCTTATTGTTGTTTCTGCTTGTAGGCGACCACGTCCTGCGGGGTCACCATGTCGCCGTCGTTGTTGCCCCAGGCGTTGCGCTCGTAGGTGATCACCGCGGCGATGTCGACTTCCGAGAGCTGCTTGCCGAAGGCCGCCATGGCCGTGCCCGGGACGCCGTTGAAGACGGTCTCCAGGTGGTGCTCCTTGGGCCCGGTGACGATCTTCGAGCCCTTGAGCGCCGGGAACATCGGCGGCATGCCCTGGCCCTCGGGCTGGTGACAGGCGGCGCAGATGGTGTGGTAGACCTTGTCGCCACGGGCAACCAGCTCTTCCTTCGTCCATTCCTTGCTGGTCAGCTCCTTGAGCTTGGCGGCTTCTTCCTTGCGCTCGGCCAGCCACTTGTCGAAGTCCGGCTTGGACTTCACATCGACCACGATGGGCATGAAGCCGTGGTCCTTGCCGCACAGTTCGGCGCACTGGCCGCGGTAGACGCCGGGCTGGTCGACCTTGGTCCAGGCCTCGTTGACGAAGCCGGGAATGGCATCGCGCTTGACCGCGAAGGCCGGCACCCACCAGGAGTGGATCACGTCGCTGGAGGTGACCAGGAAGCGCACCTTGACCCCGGCCGGCAGCACCAGCGGGTTGTCCACTTCGAGCAGGTAGTGCTCGTCCTTGTCGGCCTTGTTGTGGATCTGGTCCTGGGGCGTGGCGAGGTTGGAGAAGAACTCCACGTCCTGGCCCAGGTACTTGTACTGCCACTTCCACTGGTAGCCGGTGACCTGCACGTCCAGCTCGGGCTCCGAGGTGTCGTACATGTGGATCAGCGTCTTGGTGGCCGGGACGGCCATCACTACCAGGATCAGGAACGGAATGACGGTCCAGAGGATTTCCACCGTGGTGCTCTCGTGGAAATGCGCGGGCTGCTGCCCGGTGGACCGGCGGTGGACGATCATCGACCAGAACATCGCGCCGAACACGACGATGCCGATGACCACGCAGATCCAGAAGATCGTCATGTGCAGATCGAAAACGTTACGGCTGACTTCCGTCGCACCGGGGGCCATGTTGACCGTCCAGGCGGCGTTTGCCTGACTGAAAGCCAAGAGCAAAAGGAAGCCCATCCAGACTCGTGGATGTCGCAGCATTCGGGTTCCCCTTATCGTTGTTTTTATCCCGCCGGCATAACGCCCTGGCTGCGACCCCCATTCCAGGGAGGTCGAGCCTGAACAAGCCAACGGCCAAGGGAGTGACCGCCAAGACAACTTACTTTGACGTCTTACCTCGGCAGCACGCAGGGCAGGCCGGGTCCATCAGGTTTTCGGTGTGTCGAAGCGGAGTATAGCCAGGGGTTGCGACATAACAACGCAGAGTAAAAACTCGGTTTGAAAGACCGAAGTGCGATCTCAAAGCCACGGATGACGCGGGTTTGGGGTAACATACTGGCGGTCTGATATGCCGCCTCGGCATAACCAGTTCATGAATATGACAATCGCGTCTTAGCTACGCCCGGGGTGCGGCTAAGGTGATTCTTCACTTTCCAAACCCGTTGTCTTGGAGTTGTCATGAACACCGCTGCACTGCGTGAGCTGATCCGGAATGCCCACCTGCTCGAATCCCGCCATGGCCACCTCGCCCGCCTGATCCAGAGCCAACTGCAAAGCCTGCACAAGAGCATCGCCCTGACGGGAGAGGACCCCAGCGGCACGCTGACGCGCTTCGTCCATGCCTATATCGAACAGGTGCCGGACTTCCTCGACGCCGCCAACGCGGTGGCCCGCGCGGCCGGCATCGAGGGCCGCATCAAGCCGGTGCTCAAGCTCGCCGAGCAGTTCTTCCTCACCCCGCCCGCGCTGCTCGACGGCCACGACGGCCTCGACGCGCTGCTGGACGAGGCCTATCTGGCCCATCGCCTGGTGGAAGAGGTGAACGACCGCTACATCGCCCACTTCAACCAGCCGCTGATCCCGCTGGACACCACGGTGGCCAACCTGGTGGCGCACCAGCTGATCGGCGAACCCTTCGCCAACCAGCTGGATGAGGCGGTGCACCATGCTGTCGACGGCATGCTCGATGACAGCACCTTCAGTGCCGAATCCGCCGTCAGCTACCGCGCGCGCCTGAACGATCCGCAGGTGGTCATGGCCTGGCAGCAGTGGCCATGCCTGTCGCGGCAGTTCGGCGTGGAGCTGGAGCTGGGCCGCGACTGAGGTTCAGCCCGCGCCCTGTAGCGCCCGTACCCTGCCCTCCACGCGGCGACGCAGGCCGTTGCCTTCCAGGGACAACCGGCAACCGCTGGCCGCGGCGCTGCGGCCCCAGTCTTCCAGCAGCTCCATGCAGGCGTGATCGATGTAGCTCAGGTGCTGCAGCGGTACGCGCAGGTGCGTGCCGGGTTTTATCGACTGCAGGACCCGGGACAGTGCCGGCACCTTGAGGAAGGTCGCGGCGCCGACAAGGCGCAGCTCGGCACCAATGCCCTCCTCGTCATAGCGCAGGTTGATCTTCAGCCGCGCCGCCTTGAACACCAGCTTCAATACCGTCAGCGCAAAGCCCAGCAGCACACCGGTCAACAGGTCGGTGGCGACAATCGCCAGCGCGGTCGCCGCGTGCACCAGCACCGGCATGCGCCCATAGCGGCCCAGCGAGCGCAGCGCCTTCAGGTCCACCAGCTTGATCCCGGTGTAGACCAGCACGCCGGCCAGGCTGGCGATGGGGATCTGCCGCAGCAGCCCGCCCAGCAGCACGACGAATGCCAGCAGCCACAGCCCATGGAAGATCGCCGAAGCGCGGCTGCGGGCGCCGGCCTGCACGTTGGCCGAGCTGCGCACTATCACGCCGGTCATCGGCAGTGCGCCGACCAACCCGCAGAGCATATTGCCCACGCCCTGGGCGCTCAGCTCGCGGTCCATGTCCGAGCGCGGGCCGCTGTGCATGCGATCCACCGCTGCGGCGGAGAGCAGCGTCTCGGCGCTGGCGATGAAGGCCACCACCACGGCGGCCAGCAGCAGCGTCGGGTCCAGGAGGGCGGCGAGGTCGGACGGGCGGACCCAGTCGATGGCGTCGCCGAGGTTCTGCGGCACGCTCACCCGCAGCACATCGAGCTTAAGCGCAATGCTCGCCAGGGTTGCCAGGCTCACGCCGATCAAAGCGCCGGGCAGCATGCGCAGCCGACCCGGTTTGAAACGCTCCCATAGCGCCATGCAGGCCATGGTGCCCAGCCCGAGCAGCGCCGCGTCGAAGCCGCTGGTCTCCGACAGCAGCGCCGCCGGGAAGGCCAGCAGGTTATCCAGCCCGGACGCCTGAGGCTTAAGGTCGAGCATCACGTGGACTTGCGACAGCACGATGAGGATGCCGATGCCCGCGAGCATGCCGTAGACCACGGCTGGTGAGGTCACGCGGAACCAGCAGCCCAGGCGCAGCCTTCCCGCCAGCAATTGAAGCGCTCCGGCCAGCAGCAGGATCGGCCCGAGCATGGCCATGCCGTGGGTACGCACCAGTTCGAAGACCAGCACCGCAAGGCCCGCCGCCGGGCCGCTGACCTGCAGGGGCGAGCCGGCCAGGAAGCCGACAACCAGGCCGCCGATGATGCCGGTCACCAGGCCCTTGGCCGGCGGCATGCCCGAGGCGATGGCGATGCCCATGCACAGCGGCAGGGCGACGAGGAATACCACTACCGAAGCGAGCAGGTCGCGCGGCAATACGTGGCGCAGTTGGGAAAATCCGCATGGAACAGAGTGGGAGGCCGACATGGCGCTGTTCTCCTTCGAGCATTTTTCGGGCGCGCGAAAGCCCACGACGCTGGTCTCGACCGCATCGACACGCGCAATTCAAGGGGGCGGCGAGCGCGGTGGGGGCGTTCGCCTCAGGCAGGGAGCAAGAGAGGAGCGGGCGCGGCGTTTGTTCTGCTGGGCCGCCGCGCCCCGGGAGTTACAGGCGCTGGCAGCTTACTGCGGAGAGTAGCGTGCGCGCGGAGTGGCGCTGGGCGTCGGGCCTTCGCCGTCGAGCGGGCGGAAGCGGCCTTCCTGGGCATCGTAGGCCTTGATGGCGCTGGTCTCGATGTCATACACCCAGCCGTGGATGAACAGCTGGCCGGAAGCCAGTCGCGCGGCCACCGACGGGTGGGTCTTCAGGTGGTCCAGCTGGGCCACGACGTTCTCCTCGGTGAGCACGCCCAGGTGTTCCTGGGTGGCACAGCCGCAGGTCTGCGCGACCACGGTGCGGGCCACTTCGGCGTGGCGCAGCCAGGCCTTGACCGTCGGCATGCCTTCCAGGGTCTGCGGAGCCAGCACCGCCTTCATCGCGCCGCAATCGGAGTGGCCGCAGACGATGATGTGCTGCACGCCCAGGGCCATCACTGCGAACTCGATGGCAGTGGACACGCCGCCGTTCATCTGGCCGTACGGCGGCACCACGTTGCCGACGTTGCGGGTGACGAACAGGTCGCCCGGCGAGCTCTGGGTGATCAGCTCGGGAACGATGCGCGAGTCGGCGCAGGTGATGAACATGGCGCGCGGGTTCTGCGCGTGGGCCAGCTTCTTGAACAGCTCTTCCTGTTGCGGGAAGACTTCATGGCGGAACTGGCGGAAGCCCTCGACGATATGGCGCAGCGCCTCGTCGGCAGATTCGTGGGCGTGTTCCTCACCGTGCGTTTTGTCGTTCATGTATCAGCCTCGAAGAATGACGAAGAATTTTCCCACGTCAGCCGACGCTCTCCCTGGGGAGAAAAGGCACAGCCGTGAGGAAAAATCTGTTGTGACCGGTTAGTCACTTTGTGCTCAAACCCTAGACAACGAAGATTAAACCAAAATTAAAAAACCGCTCTGGAATGAGCTTTTGCATGATGTTTCGCCGACATTCCAAGATGATATCGGCAAGCTATCATGGCGTTGCGATATTGCGGTGATTGTACTGCGCTCGCCGAAATTTCTGACAGACAACCGTCAGAACAGGCTCATCTGGCTGCGCGGCGGGGCGAACGCCGTGCAGTCCAGGCCGAAGCTGCCGCGCCGGTTCAGGCCCAGCCGGCGCATGGCGACCTCGAAGCGCTTGGCCAGCAGGTCGGCGAACGGGCCTTCGCCGCGGAAGCGGTGTCCGAAACGGCTGTCGTAGATTTCCCCGCCGCGCACCTGGCGGATCAGGCTCATCACATGACTGGCGCGCTGCGGGTAGTGCGCTGCCAGCCATTCCTCGAACAGCGGCCCGACCTCGCGCGGCAGGCGCAGCATCATGTAGCTGGCGCTCTGCGCGCCGGCGTCATGGGCGGCTTCGAGCAGCGCTTCCAGCTCGCGGTCGTTGACCATGGGGATCATCGGCGAACACAGCACCCCCACCGGAATGCCCTGTTCGCGCATCACCCGGATCGCCCGCAAACGTGCGGAGGGCGCAGCGGCGCGGGGTTCGAGGATGCGTTTCAGCTCATCGTCCAGGGTGGTCAGGCTGATCATCACGGCCACCAGATTCTGCCTCGCCAGTTCGGCCAGCAGATCGAGGTCGCGCAGGATCAGCGAGCCCTTGGTGACAATGGTCAGCGGATGGCGGAAGCGCAGCAGCACCTCGAGGATCTGCCGGGTCAGCCGCTGCTGGCGCTCGATGGGCTGGTACGGGTCGGTATTAGCGCCCAGGTTGATCGGCGCGCAGACGTAGCCCTTGCGGCTCAGCTCCTCTTCCAGCACTTCGGCGGCGTTGGTCTTGGCGATCAGCCTGGTCTCGAAGTCCAGGCCTGGCGACAGGTCCCAGTAGGCGTGGCTGGGCCGGGCGTAGCAGTAGATGCAGCCGTGTTCACAGCCCCGGTACGGGTTGATCGAGCGGTCGAAGGGCAGGTCCGGCGACTGGTTGCGCGAGATCACCGTCTTCGCCCGCTCGCTGCGGATTTCGGTCACCTGAGGCTTGGGGACCTCGTCGTACCATTCGTTATCCACAGGCACCGAGGTGGTCGGCGCGAAGCGGTTGTGCGGATTGCTGGCGGTGCCTCGGCCGCGGGGCGGAAGGGAAGTACTCATGTGGGAAAGCTCTGAAGAAATACTGTATATGAATACAGTAATCCACCGAGTTTTCCACAGCCAGCATTAACTGCTCGGTGGTCGCGTTGTCGGGTGTGGCGCTTTTTGTAGGAGCGAGGGGGACGCCCAGTCCTTGCTCGCGAACATCGCCATCCGGCGACTCCGGCGCAGGGCGGTTCGCGAGCAAGCTCGCTCCTACATTCCAGAGCTGCCGGGTGTGTAGGGCGCACACGCGCCAGCGTTATCCGCCAATGGGGTCGGCGGATAACCTGTTCCAGGTTATGCGCCCTACTTTGCTGTTCGTCGGTCGCGTTGGCGAGTGAGGCGCTTTTCGTAGGAGCGAGCTTGCTCGCGAACATTGCCTTCCGGCGGCTCCGGCGGCTCCGGCGCAGGGCGGTTCGCGAGCAAGCTCGCTCCTACAATCCACAGCTGCCGGGTGTGTAGGGCGCATAACGCCCCAGCGTTATCCGCCCTACGTTTGTGCTTTAGAGCAGCCGGGTGAACAGCCAGTACAGGCCCGCCGCCAGGCCGATGGCCGCCGGCAAGGTCAGTACCCAGGCCAGCAGCATGTTGCGGATGGTCGGCCACTGCAGTCCGCTGCCATTGGCCGCCATGGTCCCGGCCACGCCGGAGGAGAGCACCTGGGTCGTCGACACCGGCAGGCCGAAGCCGTCCGCCGCGCCGATGGTGAGCATGGCTACCAGTTGCGCCGAGGCACCCTGTGCATAAGTCAGCGGCGTCTTGCCGATGCCCTCGCCGACCGTGGTAACGATGCGCCGCCAGCCCACCAGCGTGCCCAGGCCCAGTGCCAGGGCGACGGCGACCTTGACCCAGATGGGAATGAAGCGGATTGCCTGTTCGCCGCCCTGGCGCAGCGCCTGCAGGCTGCTCCAGGTTTCCAGTTCGAAGTGCTGGTCGCTGCGGTCCAGCAGGCGGATGGTCTCCAGGCTCAGGTAGAGGTCGTTGCGCAGGTCCTGCACCTCCTCGGCCGGCACCTTGTCCAACTGCCCGTAGCGCTCCAGCCGCTTACTGACGTCGCCGATCACGCTACCCAGCGAAGGCAGCAATTCCGGCTTTACCACCTCGTCTTCCTGGTAGGTCAGCAGTGCGTCCCGCGGGTCCGCCGCCGGGCTGCCGCCGGCGCGGTGCAGCTGCTGCTGGCTGGCCTGGGTAAGCGCGAGCAGTTGGCGGGTCTGTTCCGGCGAGTGAGCGCGATCGACCGCGAACGCCAGGGGCACGGTGGCGATCAGTATCAGCATGATCAGACCGATGCCCTTTTGCCCGTCGTTGGAACCATGGGCGAAGGACACACCAGTGCAGGTCAGGATCAGGATCGCGCGAATCCACCGGGGCGGCGGCGTGCGGCCTTCCGGCGCGTGGAACAGCGCGCGGTTGCGGATGGTCGAGCTCGCCACCCGCAGCAGCACGAAAGCGCCGAAGAAGCCCACCACCGGCGAAAGGAACAGCGCATAACCCACCGTCAGCAGCTGCGACCAGGCATTGCCGGACAGGCCGATATGCCCGGCCATGGCGCCGTGGGCCAGGCCGATGCCGACGATGGAGCCTATAAGCGTGTGCGACGAGGACACCGGCAACCCCAGCCACCAGGTGCCGAGGTTCCACAGGATCGAGGCGATCAGCAGGGCGAAGATCATCGCCAGCCCGGCGCTGCTGTCCACCTTGAGCAGCAGGTCCAGCGGCAGCAGCGAGACGATGGCGAAGGCCACAGCGCCGCTGGAGAAGAGCACGCCGAGGAAATTCCACACACCTGACCAGGCCACCGCGAAGCGCGGCGGCAGGGCGTTGGTGTAGATCACCGTCGCCACTGCGTTGGCGGTGTCGTGGAAACCGTTGATGAACTCGAAGCCCAGGGCGATCAGCAGCGCGACCACCAGTACCAGCACCGACCAGCCCGGCTCCAGGTGCGTGCCGCTGGCGTGGATGTCGTGCCCCAGCGCGGCGAAGGTGAACACCAGCGCGGCGGCCAGCAGCAGGAAGAAGGTCAGGCGACCCTTGAATCCGTGTGTCTCGCGCAGCACGGGGCTGATCGGGAATTGCGTCAGGCGCGAGGCGCGCATCACCTCGAGCATGCCAAAGCGGTCAAGCACAGGGGCGCTTCCTTCGGATCGGTGGCGGCATCGGGTGGATTCCTTGCGGCGATGCCCTACAGACTAGCCGGCCGTGGCGATCATGGGCTGACGGAGCGAGCGGGGCGGGGCGTCATGCTAGGGCAAGGCTGCTTCGACATTCCTTGATGTTGGTGGGGATGCGCGGCATTTCGGCGCCGCAAAAAGCAAATGCCCCGGCAAGCCGGGGCATTCTCCGGGCGTCACGCGGGCGCTATTCCTGCGGCTTCTTCAGCTTCGGATTGGGGAAGAACTGCACGCCCTGCACCTTCGGGTCCTTGGGCTTTTCCAGCGCGCTGGTGTTGACGCGGGTGGACAGCTCCTTGGGTACCGACTGGCCCTGGGCGTTGAGCGTGTCGGAGTAGCCGCAGGCCACGCATTCGCGGTGCGGCACGCCGTCGATGTCCCACATGACGATCTTGTCCTGCTCGCTGCACGCCGGGCAAACGGCCCCGGCGATGAAGCGTTTCCTCACCTCGCTCATCACGCCGCCTCCTCGGACAGGCCCGAGTGGCGCAGCAGGGCGTCGATGGACGGCTCGCGGCCACGGAAGGCCACGAACAGCGCCATCGGCTCCTGGGAGCCGCCCTTGGCCAGGATCGCCTCGCGGAAGGCCGCGCCGGTCGCCGGGTTGAGCACGCCTTCTTCCTCGAAGCGGGAGAACGCGTCGGCGGACAGCACTTCGGCCCACTTGTAGCTGTAGTAACCGGCCGCGTAACCGCCGGCGAAAATGTGCGCGAAGCTGTTGGCGAAGCGGTTGTACGCCGGCGGGCGCATCACTGCGACTTCATCGCGGATCGCCTCGATCACCTCGAGGACGCTGCGGCCATCACCATGGGTGGCGTGCAGTTCGAAGTCGAACAGGGAGAACTCCAGCTGGCGGACCATCATCAGGCCGGACTGGAAGTTCTTCGCGGCGAGCATCTTCTCCAGCAGGTTCTGGGGCAGCGGCGCGCCGGTTTCGTAGTGGCCGGAGATCAGCGCCAGGCCTTCGGACTCCCAGCACCAGTTCTCCATGAACTGGCTCGGCAGCTCCACCGCGTCCCAGGCCACGCCGTTGATGCCCGAGGCGCCGGCGTGTTCGACGCGGGTCAGCAGGTGGTGCAGGCCGTGGCCGAATTCGTGGAACAGGGTGGTGACTTCATCGTGGGTCAGCAGCGCCGGCTTGCCGCCGACCGCCGGGGTGAAGTTGCACACCAGGTACGCCACCGGCGATTGCAGCTCGCCACCGGCGGTGCGGCGACGGTCGCGGGCGCCGTCCATCCAGGCGCCGCCCCGCTTGTTGGCGCGGGCGTAGAGGTCGAAATAGAAGCGGCCGACGTGCTGGCCGTTTTCCTCGATCTCGAACAGGCGCACGTCCGGGTGCCAGCGCTCGAAGTCGTTCAGCTCGCGGATCTGGATGCCGTAGAGCTTCTGCACGATGGCGAACAGGCCGGAGAGCACCTTGTCGATCGGGAAGTATTCGCGCAGGGCTTCCTGGGAGACGCTGTAGCGCGCTTCGCGCAGCTTCTCGCCGAAGTAGCTGGCGTCCCAGCTGGAGAGGTTCGGGCAGCCCTGTTCGGCGGCGTAGGCCTTGAGCTGCTCGAGGTCCTGGGCGGCGAAGGGCTTGCTGCGCACGGCCAGGTCGCGCAGGAAGTGCAGGACCTGCTCGGGCGTCTCGGCCATCTTGGTGGCCAGGGACAGCTCGGCGAAGTTCTTGAAGCCCAGCAGACGTGACAGCTCCTGGCGCAGGTCGAGGATTTCCTGCATCACCGGGCCGTTGTCGTTCTGCCCGGCGTTCGGGCCCTGATCGGAGGCGCGGGTGCAGTACGCGGCGTACACCTCTTCGCGCAGGGCGCGGTCCTGCGCGTAGGTCATCACGGCGAAATAGCTGGGGAATTCCAGGCTGATCAGCCAGCCGTCCAGCTCCTTGGCCTGGGCGGCCTGCTGCATCTGCGCCTTGGCCGAGTCGGTCAGGCCGGCCAGCGCCGCTTCGTCGGTGACGTGCTTGGTCCAGGCCTGGGTGGCGTCCAGCAATTGGTTGGAGAAGCGGCTGCCCAGCTCGGACAAGCGCGTCTGGATTTCCGCGTAGCGCTGCTGCTGGTCGGCCGGCAGGTCGATACCCGACAGGCGGAAGTCGCGCAGCGCGTGTTCGAGGATGGTCTTCTGGGCGACATCGAAGTCCTTCGACTCCGGGCTTGCAGCCAGCGCTTCGTAGGCCTTGAACAGTTCGCGGTTCTGGCCCAGTTCGGTCCAGTAGGCGGACAGCAGCGGCAGGCAGCCTTCGTAGGCCTCTCGCAGTTCGGCGCTGTTGCACACCGCGTTGAGGTGGCTGACCGGGCTCCAGGCCTTGCCCAGGCGGTCATGCAGTTCGTCCATGCTCAGCACCAGGCCGGCCCAGGTCGGGGTGCCGTTCTGCTGGGCGAGGAGGCGCGCGATGGCGGCGCGGTTGTCGGCGAGGATCTGCTCGATGGCCGGCTTCACGTGCTCGGGGCGAATGGAGGAGAAGGGCGGCAGGTCGTAGCTCTGCAGAAGAGGATTCGCGCTCACGGTGGCACCTTGGCTGAAGAAACACCCGGCCATCTTAAATACAATCGGACCCATACGCAGCCACAGGAAAGCTATCGTGACGATTCGAACCTATCAGGGCAAAACGCCATCCCTCGGCGAGCGCGTCTTCGTCGATGCCAGCGCCGTGGTCATCGGCGACGTGGAGATCGGCGCGGACAGCTCGGTGTGGCCGCTGGTGGTGATCCGCGGCGACATGCACCGCATCCGCATCGGCGCGCGCACCAGCGTGCAGGACGGCAGTGTGCTGCACATCACCCACGCCGGCCCCTTCAACCCGGATGGCTTCCCGCTGACCATCGGCGACGAGGTGACCATCGGCCACAAGGTGCTGCTGCACGGCTGCACCATCGGCAGCCGCATCCTGGTGGGCATGGGCTCCATCGTCATGGACGGCGCGGTGATCGAGGACGAGGTGATCCTTGGCGCCGGCAGCCTGGTGCCGCCGGGCAAGACGCTGGAGAGCGGCTTCCTCTATGTCGGCAGCCCGGTGAAGAAGGCCCGGCCGCTGACCGACAAGGAGCGGGCGTTCTTCAGCTATACCGCCGGGAACTACGTGAAGCTGAAGGACCAGCATATCGCCGAGGGTTTTGCGGGCTGAGCAAGCCGGCCTTTTCGGGCGGTTCGCGAGCAAGCTTGCTCCTACGAAGAGCGGGCATATCCCGGTAGGAGCGAGCTTGCTCGCGAACCATCGCCCACCTGTCGACGCCCTACATCGAGGATGTCCCGCCAGACGGCCCGTCGACGCAAGCCTCGCGCCCTATACTGAGCCAAGGTGACCGGACGCCAGCGCGTGCCCGGCCGGGTTCAGCAGCGGGCGGCCAGCCATCCCGGCGCCGCCGAGCCGGCGAGCGGCCATGAACAGTCTGTGCTCCCCCAGCGCCACCGCTTCGCCCTGGCGGCGCGGCGGTATCTTCGTCCTGCTCCTGCTGGCACTGCTTCTGCTGGTTTTGCCCGGCTGCGCCCATCACCCTGCCCAGCCCGCCGCCCCGATCACCGAAGCCACCTGGCACCAGGTCGACGCCGATATCGGCGCGGCTTCGCTGGCCGCCACGTCCCAGGCCCGCGCCTATGCCGAACAGGCCATGCAGCAGTGGATGGACCTGGTCTACCAGCGCACCGACGAGAAATTCATCCCCTGGTTCTCCAGCTACTGGACCCAGGAATGGCTGAGCATGAAGGTCGCCTGGTACAAGATGGGCTCCCACGGCGACCTCGACCCCACTGTCGACAAGCTGGCCGTCTACCTGCAGGAGCAGTACCGCAAGCAGGTGCTGATACCCGTGGCCAAACAGGTCGACCCCGACGCGGTGATGGAGAAGGCCACACGGCATTACATCGAGCTGCTGAGCGTGGCGGTGAAGGAAATTCCCCAGCGTCGCGGCATCCCGCAGAAGGCCTTCGACGAGCACCTGATGGGCATCCCGGCGATCTCCCTCGGTCCGCCCGCCAGCCGCGACGCTTCGCTGTATGACGTGGTGTACGCCAAGGACATTGGCCGGCTGCCGGCCTTCGCCTCGCTGATGCAGGACATCCGCACGGCGGCGGGCAAGGCGGGCGCCGGCACCAAGGTCAGCGGCGTCTCGCCGGTGGCCCAGCGCACCAGTGCCAAGCTGGTGAATGAACTGCGCAACCGCAGCATCGCCGGCGTGGTGGCAAGCGCGGCGGGCAAGGTCGCCGGGTCGGTCATCTCGGTGGCCTTCACCCTGTTCAGCATGGCTGGTAACGACCACGAACGGCCCGAAGTGGAGACGCAGCTGCGCAAGGAGATCAACGCCGCCTTCGACGAGCAGTGGCTGGCGCTGATGCGCGATCCGGACGGCGGAGTGATGTCCGGCGTCGATCACCTGGGCGCCCGTGTGCAGGAAAGCCTCAGCGGCCGGCTGGCGCAGCCGGAGGACGAACCCGAAGCGGACGAAGTGCGCACCTATGGCGCCGGCGAGGCCGAGCCGGTGAGCGTCAGCGGCGGCTTCCGCGTGCTCCGGCAGGGGCAGGGCTCGGCGCCCTGAGCCGGTCATTCGGCGACTCGTGCTTCGCGCCCGCTACCCGACGGCGTATCCTTCCCGCCCGACTTTCGCGGCCGGACGCTGAACCCATGCATTACCAGAACATCCTCTTCGACCTCGACGGCACCCTCACCGATCCGCGCGAGGGCATTACCCGTTCCATCCAGTACGCCCTCGCCCAGCTGGGCATCGACGAGCCCGACCTGCGTCAGCTCGAACACTTCATCGGCCCGCCGTTGCTGCAGTGCTTCATGAGTACCTACGACTTCGACGAGGCGCGCGCCTGGGAGGCGGTGAACCACTACCGCGTGCGCTTCAAGGACACCGGGCTGTACGAGAACAAGGTGTTCGATGGCGTCGCCGAGCTGCTGCAACTGCTCGGCGGCCAGGGCCGCACGCTGTACATCTGCACCAGCAAGCCAACGGTGTTCGCCTCCGAAATCGCCCGCCACTTCGATTTCGCCAAACACTTCAAGGTGATCTACGGCAGCGAGCTGGACGGCACGCGCACCAACAAGGTCGAGCTGATCGAGCACCTGCTGGGCATCGAGCAGCTGGATCTGCAGCAGACCCTGATGATCGGCGACCGCAAGCACGACCTGATCGGCGCGCACCGCAATGGCCTGTCGGCGGCGGGCGTCGGTTATGGCTTCGGCAGCCGCGAGGAGCTGATGGCGGAAAGCCCGGCGCATTACTTCGCGAGTCTGGACGAGCTGCGCGCGGCCTTTGCCTGAAGCTCCTCGACCGGGCTGGGTTCGCGAGCAAGGACTGGGCGTCCCCCTCGGTCCTACGAAGAGCGCACGCACCCTGTAGGAGCGAGCTTGCTCGCGAACCTGATCTGAAAGCGCCTGGATCGTAGGGCGCATAACGCGCCAGCGTTATCCGCCGCAGGGCATTCGGCGGGCCCTGCGAGCGGATTCATCCGCGATCGATTGCCGGTCGCTCCGAGCGAGCCGGAGGCACATCGCGGACGAAGTCCGCTCCTACGCAGCGGGGTGAGCCGCGCTGTGAATCAGCCGCGCAACCACTGCGCCAGCCGCTCCATCATTTCGTCGCACTTGGCCAGCTGTTCCAGGCTGACGAACTCGTCCGGCTTGTGGCCCTGGTCCATGCTGCCCGGGCCGCAGACCACGGTGGGGATGCCGGCCTGGTGGAACAGCCCGCCCTCGGTGCCGTAGGCCACGGTGGTGAAGTCGCGCGAACCGCTCAGCAGCGCAATAAGCTCGGCGGCCTGGGCCTGCTGGTCGGTCACCAGCGCCGGGTAGGCGGAAATTTCGCTGAAGCGGATATCCGTCTCGGCCTTCACCGCGCGCATCTTCGGCAGCAGCTCGGCCTCGGCGAAGGCGCGCAGGTCATCGGCGACCTGTTGCGGGTCGTCGCTGGGCAGCGCGCGCACCTCGAAATCGAACTGGCATTCGGCGGGCACGATGTTCAGTGCGCGGCCGCCGCTGATCACACCGGTCTGCACGGTGGAATAGGGCGGGTCGAAGCGCGGGTCATGGCGCTCGGGCGCGGCGAGGCGGGTGCCGATCTCGCCGAGGCGGCCGATCAGCTTCGCCGCATACTCGATGGCATTCACGCCCTGCGGCGCATAGGCCGAGTGGCACGGCGCGCCATGTACCTGGCAGCGCATCGCGAGCTTGCCCTTGTGGCCGAGCACCGGCTTGAGTTCGGTGGGTTCGCCGATGATGCACAGCATCGGCTTGTGCTCGCGGTGCTCCAGCGCGGCGAGCAGCGAGCGCACGCCGAGGCATCCGACTTCCTCGTCGTAGGAGAAGGCCAGGTGCACCGGCAGGCGCAGCGGCTTGGCGAGGAACGCCGGTACCGCCGCCAGCACGCAGGCGATGTAGCCCTTCATGTCCGCGGTGCCGCGCCCGTAGAGGCGGCCGTCACGTTCGGTCAGCTCGAACGGCGGGACCGTCCACGGCTGGCCATCGGTCGGCACCACGTCGGTGTGTCCGGACAGGCACACCCCGCCGCAATCCTGCGGACCCAGCGTGGCATAGAGGTTGGCCTTGCCGCCCTCGGCATCGTGGAACAGCTCGCAGGCGATGCCGTGGCCTGCGAGGTAGTCGCGGATGTAGTGGATCAGCGCCAGGTTGGAATTGCGGCTGACGGTGTCGAAGGCGATCAGGTCGGCGAGGATTTCACGGCTGGTGGGCATGGTTGGGTCCTGCGTTTTTGCTCTCTGTAGGAGCGAGCTTGCTCGCGAACAAAACCCGCTGCGAGGCCGGGTTCGCGAGCAAGCTCGCTCCTACATTTCTAAGTCTTACTCGTCCCCCGGCACACCGTAGCTCGGTGCCTTGGTCGGGTCGAGGGCGCGCACGAGGTAGTCTTCCAGCTGCGGCTTGTAGGCCACCCAGAGTTTCTCCAGCTCATCGATGGGCGCTTCGTCCGCCCAGTCCACGCGCAGGTCGACGATCGGCCAGACCAGGTCGCCGACCACCTTCAGCGCCGCCGAATGCACCGGGCCGGCTTCGCCGCCGGCGGCCATCGCCGCCTGCATCGCCGCCAGCAGGCGCTCGGCCAGGCAGCCGTTGGCGCTTTCGAAGGCCTGGGTCATGGCTTCGATCACCGCGGTGGACGACAGCAGGTTGCCCGCCGCCACGCAGTTCTCCCCGGCCACGGCGTTGTACACGCCCAGCGCTTCGCTGCCGGTGAACAGCGCGACCTTGCCGTGCTGGTCGATCACCGTCACCTGGCGGTACTGGCTGTAGCCGTTGCTGGACAGCGCCTGGTCCAGCGCCGCGCCCGGTTCGAGGCCGGCTTCGAGTCGGTCGAGGATCTGCGGGCCGAGGGCCGGCAGGGTGATGTTCTGCGTGGCCACCGCGCCGACGCCGGCGCGTACCCAGGGGCAGCGGGCGCCCACGGCGATGCTCGAGGAGCTGATGGCGATACCCAGTTGTCCGGTTTCGGCGCAGCGGCCGACGATGGAGAAGGTCATGGTGGCTCCTTGCTTGTTCTGATAGCTAAAACGACAAAGGGCGATGCGGAAAATCCGCATCGCCTTCACGCTTGAAAGCGTCACGAGCGACGGCCAGGCAAGGCGGGGCCGGTCGAGAAAAGCGGAGTTTGCTGTAGCAAATGAGCATTTTCTCGACCGGCCCCAACGCAGCATGGCCTAGCGCAGTAGCTTTCAGTCCGGAATGACCGCGATGACGTCGATCTCCATCAGCCACTGCGGCTGGCCGAGGGCCGAAACCACCAGGCCGGTGGAGATCGGGAACACGCCCTTCAGCCATTTGCCCACTTCCTGGTACACCGGCTCGCGGTAGCGCGGGTCGATCAGGTAGGTGGTGGTCTTGACGATGTGCGACAGGTCGCTGCCGGCTTCTTCCAGCAGTTGCTTGACGTTCTTCATCGCCTGCTCGGCCTGGGCGCGCGGGTCGCCCAGGCCCACCAGGTTGCCCTCGAAATCAGTCCCGACCTGGCCGCGTACGTACACGGTGTTGCCGGCGCGCACGGCCTGGCAGAGGTCGTTGTCCAGGGTCTGGTTCGGGTAGGTGTCCTTGGTGTTGAACATGCGGATGCGAGTGTGGGTAGGCATCTCTTACTCCCAGGAAGCGGCTTTCTGAACGGAGGCTTCGCGCTGCGAAGCGTCCCGGTATTCGACATAACGGCGTTGGGTGGCGATGTGGCCGGCCACGTGCTTGGCGTCGTGCCACACGCCCCAGATGAACGAGGAGCCACGGCGCGACAGCCACGGCAGGCCGACGAAGTACACGCCCGGCTCGCGGGATACGCCGCGCTGGTGCTTGGGCTTGCCCTTGTCGTCGAAGGCGTCCACCTGCAGCCAGTTGAAGTCCACGGCGTAGCCGGTGGCCCAGATGATCGAGGTGATGCCGGCCTCGGCCAGGTCCAGTTGCTGGATCGGGTTGCGGATGCACTCGGCGTCCGGGTAGACCTTGCGGGCTTCCGGCTCCAGCGGCAGGTCCAGGCCGTTGCGTTCGATGTAGGCGTCGGCGGCGTCCAGCAGGCCGAGGTAGTTGTCGTCGCCAGCCTTGAGGTTGGCCACCAGGTCGTCCTGGAAGGTCACCTTGCCGTCAGCGAAGGACTTGGTCAGGCCGGTCAGGGTGATGCCCTCGTTGGCCAGGCGGCGGAAGTCGATGGTCTCGCCGCCACGGGCACCGCTCACGGCGATGGTCACGTGCTCGCGGCCCGGCTGCACTTCCTCGGCGTCCCACAGGCCGAGCACGCCCAGCCACCAGACGAAGTCGCGGTTGCGGTAGGAGCGCGGCGGACGGTCATGGGCGCCCACGGACAGGTAGGTCTTCTTGCCGGCGCGGTTCAGCTCGTCGGCGATCTGCACGCCGGAGGAGCCGGCACCGATCACCAGCACGGCGCCCTCGGGCAGCTGCTGCGGGTTGAAGTACTTGGCCGAATGGATCTGGTAGAGGCCTTCCTCCTTCGGCGCGATGGCCGGGATCACCGGGCGCTGGAACGGGCCGGTGGCGGAGACGATACGCAGGGCCTGGAGGGTGCCCTCGGAGGTTTCCACGGAAAAGCCGGGGCGGCCCTCGTTGCGGGTGACCTTCTTCACTTCCACGCCGGTGCGGATCGGCGCGTTGAATTGCTTGGCGTAGGCGACGAAGTAGTCGGCGACCTGCTCCTTGTGCGGGAAATCGTCCGGGCCGACCGGGAATTCCAGGTTCGGGAAGCGGTCATGCCAGGCCGGGCCGTTGGCGACCAGCGAGTCCCAGCGCCCGGTGCGCCAGGCTTCGGCGATGCGGCTCTTTTCCAGCACGATGTGCGGCACGCCCTGCTGGGTCAGGTGCTCGCTCA
The DNA here is from genome assembly GCF_047304025.1 of Pseudomonas sp. Pseusp97. NCBI lineage: Bacteria > Pseudomonadati > Pseudomonadota > Gammaproteobacteria > Pseudomonadales > Pseudomonadaceae > Pseudomonas > Pseudomonas sp. Pseusp97. The sequence continues at coordinate 96,904 of NZ_JBGLYK010000002.1, forward strand.
TGGCGACGCCGGCTTGTCCGGCGCCAACGACCAGCGTGTCGATTTCCAGGTTATCAAGCGACTTCTTGCCGAAGGCGCCTGGATTCAGGTCGGTCATGGCTTGCTTCCTCAGACTCTGATCACGTTTGTTCTTGTTGCGGCTGCGGTGAGCTGTTGGCCGCATTCTGTTCAGAGGCTGGGATTAGCGAAATTATGTTTTTTGTAGTCGCAGGCTAGGGAAAAGCTGCACCCACGCAAACCCCGCGGCCCGCGGGCTGCAGCGGTGGGGGTATAGGATTTTTGGTGGCTGGGGCGACAAATTGGATAGGCAGAAATGCCTTGCGCGGTTTTTTCGTAGGATCGAGGGGGCGCCTGGTCCTTGCTCGCGAACAGGGTCCGCTGCGGGGGGCTGGTTCGCGAGCAAGCTCGCTCCTACAGTCGAGGGCCAGGCCTGAGCGTAGGAGCGGACTCTGTCCGCGATGGCGTCCGGCGCGATGCGAACCAATCGCGGACGGAGTCCGCTCCTACAAGAGCTTCGCCTCAGCGGCTTTCCGCCACCGCCTCGATGAACCGCTCCAGCACCAGGTTCGGCCGGCGTCCCTTGCGGGTCACCACGGTCAGCGGGATGTCGTAGTGGAAGCGCTCCGGCCGCAGCGCGCGCAGGCGGCCCTGGGCGACCCAGTCGGCGGCGTAGTGGTCGGGCAGGTAGCCGATGTAGCTGCCGGTGAGAATCAGGAAGGCCATGCCCTCGCGGTCCGAGGCTGTCGCGCTGCCCGAGAGTTCCTGGTGTCGCTCCTGCGCCTCTGCCGGAATGCGATAGCTCGGCGCTACCGCGTCGCAGGCGTGGATTTCCTCCACCGTGATGCTCGCGTCGCCGCGCTCGAACAGCGGGTGTTCCTGGCTGCAGAACAGCAGCGAGCGTTCCTCATAAAGAGCCGAATACTCCAGCCCGGACAGCGGACTGATGAGCGGCACCACTCCCACATGCAACCGTCCGTCGAGAACGCCCAGTTCGATCTCGTTGGGCGTGGTCATCCCGATATTGATCCGCACGCCCGGCCCGCTGGCCTTCAGCGCGCGCAGGGCGTGGGTGATGCGCATCTGCGGCAGGGTCACCAGGTTGTTGATGATGCCGATGTTCAGCTCGCCACGCAGGTGCTGGTGCAGTTCGTTGACCTCGGCGCGGAAGCCCTCCAGCGCCGCCAGCAGCGACTGCGTGGCGCGGTATACCTCGCGGCCCTCGTCGGTCAGTGCGAATCCCGCCCGGCCGCGCTGGCACAGGCGCATGCCCAGGCGCTTTTCCAGGTCGCCCATGTGCAGGCTGATGGCCGAACGGCTGATGCCCAGCGTGCTTTCCGCGGCCGAGAAGCTGCCGCACTCGACTATGGTTTTGAAGATGCGCAGCAGGCGGATCTCGAAGTCGCTGACCTGGCCCAGGGAAGGAGCACGGGGTTTTGCCATTTTAGTTTTACCAACTCGAAACTGAACGTAAGAAGAATAAGCTTTAACTCACGTTTAGTCAGGCCCAATCTACGGGCATCGCACCAGGCACGACGCGGCCTGCGCGCCCAACAAGACTGTCGTCGAGGACATGCTCCATGAACCAGCAAGTGAACGTCACCCCGTCGGTGGCCAGCGAACTGAACCTGAAGGCCCACTGGATGCCCTTCAGCGCCAACCGCAACTTCCACAAGGATCCGCGCATCATCGTCGCCGCCGAAGGCAGCTGGCTGGTGGACGACAAGGGCCGCAAGATCTACGACAGCCTGTCGGGCCTGTGGACCTGCGGCGCCGGTCACTCGCGCAAGGAAATCGCCGACGCGGTGGCCAAGCAGCTGACCACCCTCGACTACTCCCCGGCCTTCCAGTACGGCCACCCGCTGTCCTTCAAGCTGGCCGAGAAGATCACCCAGCTGACCCCGGCGGGTCTGGACCACGTGTTCTTCACCGGTTCCGGCTCCGAGTGCGCCGACACTTCGATCAAGATGGCCCGCGCCTACTGGCGCCTGAAAGGCCAGGCGCAGAAGACCAAGCTGATCGGCCGCGCCCGTGGCTACCACGGCGTGAACGTCGCCGGCACCGCGCTGGGCGGCATCGGTGGCAACCGCAAGATGTTCGGCCAGCTGATGGACGTCGACCACCTGCCGCACACCCTGCAGCCGGGCCTGGCCTTCACCAAGGGTATGGCCGAGACCTGCGGCGTCGAGCTGGCCAACGAACTGCTGAAGCTGATCGAGCTGCATGACGCCTCGAACATCGCTGCCGTCATCGTCGAGCCGATGTCCGGTTCCGCCGGCGTCCTGGTACCGCCGAAGGGCTACCTGCAACGCCTGCGCGAAATCTGTGACCAGCACAACATCCTGCTGATCTTCGACGAAGTGATCACCGCCTTCGGCCGCATGGGCAAGGCCACCGGCGCCGAGTTCTTCGGCGTGAAGCCGGACATCATGAACGTCGCCAAGCAGGTCACCAACGGCGCCATTCCCATGGGCGCGGTGATCGCCAGCAGCGAAATCTACGACACCTTCATGGGCCAGAACCTGCCGGAATACGCTGTCGAGTTCGGCCACGGCTACACCTACTCCGCGCACCCGGTCGCCTGCGCCGCCGGCCTCGCCGCGCTGGACCTGCTGGAAAAAGAGAACCTGATCCAGCAGTCGCTGGAACTCGCTCCCTACTTCGAGAAGGCCCTGCATGGCCTGAAAGGCGCAAAGAACGTCATCGACATCCGCAACTGCGGCCTGGCCGGCGCGATCCAGATCGGCGCCCGCGACGGCGACGCCATCGTGCGTCCGTTCGAAGCCAGCATGAAGCTGTGGAAGGAAGGCTTCTACGTGCGCTTCGGCGGCGACACCCTGCAGTTCGGCCCGACCTTCAACGCCAAGCCCGAGGACCTGGACCGCCTGTTCAGCGCCGTGGGCGATGCCCTCAACGGGGTTGCGTAAGTGAGCGAGCGTCCGAAGGCCGTCCCCACGGTACAGATCGACAACGACAAGGTCCTGGTCACCGAGTGGCGCTTCGCCCCCGGTGCCGAGACCGGCTGGCACCGCCACGGCATGGAATATGTCGTGGTCCCGGTGACCAACGGCGAGCTGCTGCTGGAAACCCCCGAGGGCGAGCGCCGCGCGCCGCTGGTCCTGGGGGCGAGCTACACCCGCCAGATCGGTACCGAGCACAACGTGATCAACCCTTGCGATCACGAAGTGGCCTTCATCGAGATCGAGCTCAAGCAGGACGACCACCCGCACAGCCACTGAGCGCGCGGGCACGCGAGAAGGCATGCCGGGACGAGTCACCTTAGAGTGACTGTCGGCATGCCTTGCAGCCCACGCTTCACACCGAACAATTCCCTCTCCCTTCAGGGAGAGGGCTGGGGAGAGGGGCTCTCGAAGCCCTTCACCCGAACCACTCAAGCGAGAAGAGACAGCCCATGACCACCGTCAAGCACCTGATCGGCGGCGAGATGATCGCCGACACCGGCCGCACCGCCGACGTCTTCAACCCGTCCACCGGCGAAGCCATCCGCAAGGTCCCGCTGGCCAGCCGCGAAACCGTGCAGCAGGCCATCGACGCCGCCAAGGCTGCCTTCCCGGCCTGGCGCAACACCCCGCCGGCCAAGCGCGCCCAGGTCCTGTTCCGCTTCAAGCAACTGCTCGAAGCCAACGAAGCGCGCATCAGCCAGCTGATCAGCGAAGAACACGGCAAGACCCTCGAAGACGCCGCCGGTGAACTCAAGCGCGGCATCGAAAACGTCGAGTACGCCAGCGCCGCTCCGGAAATCCTCAAGGGTGAATACAGCCGCAACGTCGGCCCGAACATCGACGCCTGGAGCGACTTCCAGCCGATCGGCGTGGTTGCCGGCATCACCCCGTTCAACTTCCCGGCCATGGTGCCCCTGTGGATGTACCCGCTGGCCATCGCCTGCGGCAACACCTTCATCCTCAAGCCGTCCGAGCGTGACCCGAGCTCCACCCTGCTGATCGCCGAACTCTTCGAAGAAGCCGGCCTGCCCAAGGGCGTGCTGAACGTGGTGCACGGCGACAAGACCGCCGTGGACGCGCTGATCGAGGCCCCGGAAGTCAAAGCCCTGAGCTTCGTGGGCTCGACCCCGATCGCCGAGTACATCTATTCCGAAGGCACCAAGCGCGGCAAGCGCGTACAGGCCCTGGGCGGCGCCAAGAACCACGCCGTACTGATGCCCGACTGCGATCTGGACAACGCCGTCAGCGCCCTGATGGGTGCGGCCTACGGCTCCTGCGGCGAGCGCTGCATGGCCATCTCCGTGGCCGTTTGCGTCGGCGACCAGATCGGCGACGCGCTGGTCGAGAAGATCGTTCCGCAGATCAAGGCCCTGAAGATCGGCGCCGGCACCTCCTGCGGCCTCGACATGGGCCCGCTGGTCACCGGGGCTGCCCAGCAGAAAGTCACCGGCTACATCGACGCCGGCGTCGAGCAGGGCGCCCAGCTGCTGGTCGACGGTCGCAACTACAAGGTCGCCGGTCACGAGAACGGCTTCTTCGTCGGCGGCACCCTGTTCGACAAGGTGACCCCGGACATGACCATCTACCAGGAAGAAATCTTCGGCCCGGTGCTGTGCATCGTGCGCGTGAACAGCCTGGAAGAAGCCATGCAGCTGATCAACGACCACGAATACGGCAACGGCACCTGCATCTTCACCCGCGACGGTGAAGCGGCCCGCCTGTTCTGCGACGAGATCGAAGTCGGCATGGTCGGCGTCAACGTACCGCTGCCGGTACCGGTCGCTTATCACAGCTTCGGCGGCTGGAAGCGTTCGCTGTTCGGCGACTTGCACGCTTACGGCCCGGATGGCGTGCGCTTCTACACCAAGCGCAAGGCCATCACCCAGCGCTGGCCGCAGCGCAAGTCGCACGAAGCGGCGCAGTTCGCCTTCCCCAGCAATGGCTGAGGGTGAATAAGCGGTAGGAAAAAGGCCGGTCGGATGACCGGCCTTTTTTATTTCCGACGAATTTGCCAATAGCGCCGTTCTTACCGGGAGCGCACTTGTACGATGGTGTGGAGCGCAGCGATACCCATCATTCCCCCGCCTCGACTTCCTCCGCCGCCTGTCCTCCCCAATCTCTCGCCAGCAACCCATCACGCACGTAGCGATGGAACGACGACCATCGCCAATCGACCGCGCGGGTGACATGGCCGTGCTTGCACGGATTGAAGTGGATGTAGTCCGCGTGCCGTGTGAAGTCGAGGTCATCGCGGATTCGATGCTCCCAATAGCGCCGCTGCCAGATGCCGCGCTCACCCTTGGTCTGACGACTGCCGGAGACGACTTCCGTCCTGGGCAGCGCCCGTGAGAATTCTGTCTTGATCAACCGCCAGCGCAGGGCGTAATTGGCGTCACCTTGCTCAAGGGTGCAGATGGCATGCAGGTGGTCGGGGAGGATGACGATGGCATCGACGTGCCAGGGGTGGCGTTGTTGCACGTAGCGAAAGGCTGCGCGGAGCGAGTCGATGTTTTCTACCAGCAATTGGGAGCGGCGATCTGCCAACGCGAGGGTGAAGAACCAGGTGGCGCCGTCTGTTCTGTCGCGGCGGTATGAGGTCATGGCGCATCCTCCGGATTGTTGATGGGTATCGCTGCGCTGCACGCCATCCTACGTTCGAGGTCACGTGCAGCTCTGCGGGAGCCGGCTGAAACCTTTGTAGGATGGCGTGGAGCGCAGCGATACCCATGCTGAGGCGGATCAGGAGCGATCGAGCATCCGGGGGATTTCGTCCCAGCGCATCCACAGGTCGCCTTGCCAGTTCAGCAGCATCAGGCGGCGGGCGTCCCAGGTGAGGAGGACGCGGCGGGGGGAGTCAGAATCGGGGGTGTGCTGGTCGCGCAGGGTGGGGAGGACGTCCTGGGTGAGCCAGCGGTCGAGGGCTTCGAGTTCGGGGTGGCCGAAGCGGAGCAGGGCCTTGTAGACGGCGGCTTCGCTGAGCATGACGGTTTCTTCGTCGCTGCCGGTGCTGTAGGTGAGGCGGACGGTGCGGACTTCGTGGGGGTAGAAGCGGTGCTGGATGCTGTGGGGGAAGCGGTAGGCGACCAGGCGGGCGATGTCGCGGGCGGCGAACCAGGGTTGGTTGTCGATCAGGACGCCGCGCAGGGGGCGGTTGTGGCGGGTGAAGAAGGTTGGGGTGTAGGTGTTGTGCATTGATGAAGCTCCACTAGAAGTTTAGAGCTGCCATCGACGTCGCCAAACGAAGGGAGGCAGACCGCGCGGGGTTGGCGAACCGGCTAGTGGTGCCCGGCAGACCCGGAGGTCTCCCCGCGCGATCCGCCATTGAGCGTTGCAGAAAATTCTGCACGTGCGGGGACCTGCAAGAACATTCGCTGTTCTCGCAAGCGCCTTCAAGCGCTTTCGCGCCACTAGTTCCGGGTCGCCAAACCCAGGTCACTGATGTGACTGGGCGAGGATAGGAACGGGTGGGGAGCCCAACAAGCAGCCATTTCCGGCGTGCGTGTAGGAGCGAGCTTGCTCGCGAACCGCTCAGTTCCAGTGCTCCCGTCTAGAAGTGCGCCATGCTCGCGACGCTTCTTGGTCGGGTGTCCTGCGCCGCTTCGGCGTGCGCACGGACCTCTGGTTTCGCCCCCTCGGGCGAGTCCCTTTTGGCAAACGCCCCAAAAGGAACCAAAAGGTCTTGCCCCGGACATCCGGTTTTTCGCTTAGGCGAAAAATTCCCTCGTTGAAGCGGAGTTTCAGGGGCACGCCGCGAAGGGCCATCCCTGGCCCATCGCGGCTCTCGCGACATCCATGTCGCTCAACCCCTGAAACTCCACTTCAACGAGGCCTCCTGAACGGGGCAGTTCGGAGTGCGCGGGTGTTTCTCTGGAAGTCTTCAAGAGCCAAAGTCAAATCGGTGTGGAGTTGGAGGCTCTTCGTAGGAGCGAGCTTGCTCGCGAACCGCATGGCACCGCGGCTTACCTGTAGGAGCGGACCAACGCAGAACAGAGTAGGGCGGATAACGCCCCCGGCGTTATCCGCCGTATTGGCGGATAACCCGTTCCGGGTTATGCGCCCTATGGGGCTGTCCGCGCCGGCTGATTCGTGGTTTCGGCCGGCGCCGAACGGTCCCCTCTCCCTCTGGGAGAGGGTTAGGGTGAGGGGTGGCCCCGCGAACGAGTCATGCGGGACCACAGACTATCGGCAATCTGCAGGCAAGGCCGGCGTTGGACGGGTTCGCGAGCAAGCTCGCTCCTACAGGGGAAAGGCTCGGCGATCAGCCCAGGTGCTTCTTCAGGTAGATGCGCTGATGCCCCGGCGGGCAATCCTCCAGCACGCCCATGCGCTCGAAGCCCTGTTTCTCGTAGAAGCCGGGGGCCTGGAAGCTGTAGGTGTAGAGGAACAGGCCAACGCAGCCGCGGCGGCGGGCTTCGTCTTCGGCCAGGGCGATGAGCTGGCTGCCCAGGCCGCTGCCGCGCTGGTCGTCCTGCAGCCACAGGTAGTCGATGTAGAGCCAGCCCATGCCGGACTGGCCGAACATGCCGCCGACCACTTCGCCGTCTTCGCTGCGGGCGTAGAGTTCGAAGTCGTCGTAGGTGTTGCTGCGGCCCATCTGGCCCAGGTTGTAGGCGAGCAGGCCCTTGACCACGATGTCGCGCGCTTGCGGGTCGATGCCCAGGGTGAAGTCGAATTGGCTTTGCATGGTGCCCTCCAGACTGGCAAAGGCGAACAGTCTAGGGAGATGCAGCCTCGATGGGTAGGCGCCTTTGGTAGCGGCGGTCAGGTGGCGTGAAAACGCGAGGGTATTGCGCACGGTGTTCGCCCCTGCGCAGGCCCTGCCCCGGACGTAGGGCGAATAACGCGCAGCGTTATCCGCCGTCCGTGCGGCGGATAACCCGTTCCGGGTTATGCGCCCTACGGGAAATCGTGTCGCTCAGAGCAGTTCCTTGCGCGTGGTGTTGATCAGTTGCAGTTGCGTGTCACGGAAGAACAGATAGCGATAGGCGCCATTGCTGGGGCCGTACATCCAGGTTTCCAGTTGCGGCCGGCCGGGGATGAATTTGCCGTCCGACCCTCGACGTGGCTGCGTGGGCGGTGTGACGACGCGCTTGTCCGGCTGCCCGCACTTGGCAAGCACCTCGTCCATCGGGTCGCCCTCGTTGATCAGGCTGGTGCCGCAGCGCAGGGTGCCGGCCTGGGCGGCACCGGCGGCCGTAAGGGACAGGAGCAGGGCAATCAGCCAGGGGCGCATGGTCGGTTCCATTGCAGATTCGCCGGCCAGTCTAATGCCGGACGAGCGAGTGCTTCATTGCGCTGAGGCAGGCTCAGCGCACCGGGCCGACGTTGCGCACGTAGAGGTCCACGCCACCGCTGCCACTGGTGCCCCGTGCCTGCAGTTCGAAGCGCTTGGGGTGGCCCTTGATCAGGTCGCTGAGCTTCTTGAAGCCATACAGGCGCGGGTCGAACGCCGGCTGCAGCTTGCTGATGTTCTGTCCCAGAGCACCCAGTTGCACCCAGTCATCGTCGTCGCCGTCGATGTCGTCGAGCACCTTGGCGATGAAGTCCAGCGGGACCTTCTGCGACTTGGGTTTGCTGGCCGGCCTGGGCGCGTCGGCGGTACTCGGGGCAGCGGTCTTGTCGGTGGTGGGCGCGGGTTCGGCGACCGGTTCGGCGGCGGCGCGGAGGATTTCGGTGTAGATGAACTTGTCGCAGGCGGAGACGAAGGGCTTGGGCGTCTTCTCCTCGCCGAAGCCATAGACGGTCAGCCCTTCCTCGCGCAGGCGTGCGGCGAGCCGGGTGAAGTCGCTGTCGCTGGAGACCAGGCAGAAACCGTCGAAGCGGCGGGTGTAGAGCAGGTCCATGGCATCGATGATCAGCGCGCTGTCGGTGGCGTTCTTGCCGCTGGTGTAGGCGAACTGCTGCATGGGCTGGATGGAGTGGTCCAGAAGGACCTGTTTCCACTTGCCCAGGTTGGGCTTGGTCCAGTCGCCGTAGATGCGTTTGACGCTGGCGACGCCGTACTTGGCGATCTCCTCGAACAGGCCTTCGACGATGGCGGCGGGCGCATTGTCGGCGTCGATCAGCACGGCGAGGTGCTTCTGCTGGCGGGGAACGGGGGACTTGGTGGCCATGCTGCATCCTTTGCTGTGGTTACGACGACCTTAGTGCCCGTGGCCGGTCGCGACAACCCGCAGCGCCAACGAGATCCCGATAGAGTCATTGCGCCATCATTGGCGCAGGCATATCCTCCGCCACCGTTCAGGGAGGAACGCGGCGCCATCATTGGAGCGCGAACCGCCTGCGCGCCCATCCGCCATCGAAGGAATGACCATGCTTCGCTTTCTCTGTGTTTCCCTTTTCGCCATCCTGCTGACCGGCTGCGCCTCTTCGGCGAAGGTCGAGAACATGCAGGTCAACGACCAGCAGGCGCACACCCAGGGCTATGACGCCGCGCTGCGCGGCAACCTCCAGGTCAGCGACGTCGAGGGCGGCAAGAAGACCAACCCGCTGTGGACCTCGCAGATCGACGGCGCCGATTTCCGCGCTGCGCTGGAACAGTCGCTGGGCAAGGCCGGCCTGCTCGGCCAGGGCGACAAGGCTGCCTATTCGCTGCGCACCCGGCTGGTCAGCCTCGACCAGCCGGTCTTCGGCTTCAACTTCACCGTGACCTCGACCGTCGAGTACAGCCTGGTGGAAAACGCCGGCGGCCGCGTGGTCTGGCAGGAAACCGTGAAGGAGCCTTTCACTGCCGGCGTGGGCGATGCGTTCTATGGCGTGACGCGCCTGCGCCTGGCCAACGAAGGTTCGGCCCGCGCCAACATCAACACCCTGCTGCAACGCCTGGGAGGCCTGAAGCTGGGCGCCGGCCAGGTGTCGCTGCAGAACTGATCCCGCGCCGCCAGAGAAGCCCGGCCATGGCCGGGCTTTTTTCAGGGTGCCGCCGTTACGCGGTGGCGAACTCGCATTTGTCCCGCCCGCTGCGCTTGGCATCGAGCAGGGCGGCGTCGGCGCGGCTGAGGGTCTGGGAGTAGCTTTCTCCGGGCTGGTGCTCGGCGACGCCGAAGCTGGCGGTGACCGACAGGGCGTCGGTGCCCACGCGCACGGCCAGGCAGCGGATGTCGTTGCGCACGCGCTCGATGATGGCGGCGGAGTCGGCCAGGCGGGTATCGGGGAGGATCAGCAGGAATTCCTCGCCGCCCCAGCGGCCGCAGAGGTCGTACTGGCGCAGCGCGGCTTCCATGGCGCGGCCGATTTCCACCAGCACGCGGTCGCCGACTTCGTGGCCCCAGGTGTCGTTGACCTGCTTGAAGCGGTCGACGTCGAGCATGGCCAGCACGTACGGATCGCCGTGGCGCTGGGCGCGCTCGCTCTCTTCGCGCAGGCGCTCCATCAGCAGGCGGCGGTTGGCAATGCCGGTCAGGGTGTCGTGGGTCGAGGCTTCCTTCAGCGCGATGTTCAGGTCGCGCATCATGTCCTGGTAGCGGTCGGAGATGCGCGCGACCTTTTCCAGCTGGCGCAGCTGCTTGTGGTAGCGCTCGGAGAGGGTGCTGTTCTGCGCCCGGGCCATGGACTGGAAGCCGTCGGAAATCTTCGCGATGCGCTCCAGCCGCGCGAGCTGGTCGAGGGATTGCTGGTGTTTCAGGTACAAGGCCTCGCGCAGCGGGTGCCCCTGGTACTGTGGGTCGGCCAGCAGGTCTTCGATCAGCAGGTCCAGCTCGCGCTCGCTAGTCATGGCACTTACTCGTCGTAGGCTTGGATGACGAACGGGAAGGTACAGTCCTCGCGGAATTCCTCGGCCAGTTCGGCGACGCGCTCGTTGCGCCGGTCGTAGTGCCACGCCACGCGGGTGGCGCGGCCCTGGCCGTGGGCTTCTTCGAGCAGGTCGAAGATGTCCATCATGGCCTTGATCGAGCTGGTGTTGAGGTACAGCAGGCGCAGGTCGAGTTCCAGCGGGCGCTGCTCCTGGGTGAGGAAGCGTTCCACCCACTCGATGACCTGACCGAACAGCTCGTAGGAGTTCTCCGGGTAGGAGTCGCCCTGCATCGCGAGGATGCCGGCCTGCCAGTCGCCATGGATCTGTGGGGTGGATTGGGTGCCGTTGACGTGGAGATCGCTCATATCGGGTCTTCCTGAATTTCGCGGATCAGATCACGGCGCGCAGGCTGAAGAAGGCGCGGCCGTCGGGTTGTTCGGTAAGGGAGGTCTTGAGCGGCGCGCTGGACTTGCGGGCGATGTCCAGCAGGCCCAGCCCCGCGCCGGTGGAAGCTTCGGCGTCGCGCGGGCGGCGCAGCTGTTCCTTGTAGGCAGCCTTGAGCTGGGCCTTGTCGAACCCGGCGATGGCTTCGATGCTGCGCACCAGCCCCTGGCCGTCGGCCAGTTCCACCAGGTTGCCGGCGGAGACCACGTAGTGGCCTTCGTCGTTGCGGGCGATCGCCACGGTGGCCGAGGCCTCCTGATCGTTGTAGCCGCGCTGGGTGGCGTAGTGGCGGATGTTCTGGGTCATTTCGATATAGACGGCGAACACGTCCATCGCTTCGCTGGGGTGCGCCTGCTCGGCCTGCATGTAGTTGCGCAGCGCGTGGCCGATTTCCTCGATCAGGCTGCGCGAGATGGGCCCGTTGAAGCAGAGCAGGATGCGTTGCCGGGTGAAGCTCTCGCGCATGGCCAGCAGATCTAGCGATTCCATGGATTAACCCCTAGTCGAAGCGGAAAGAGAGGATGGTGATGTCGTCACGCTGCGGTTGCTCGCCCTGGTAGTGGGCGAGGGTAGCGGCGAATACCTCGGCCTGCTCGGCCAGTGGTCGGCGCGCGTGGTTGCGCAGCAGGTCGGCGAAGCGGCTGTTGCCGAAACCGAAGCCGTGCTCGCCGCCGGCCTGGTCGAGGAAGCCGTCGGTACACAGGTAGTAGGTCCAGCCGGCCTGCATCGGGATTTCCACGTCCTGGTAGTCGCCCTGGCGCTTGTCGCCGATGGCGCGGCGCGCTCCCTTGTATTCGCGAACGTCGTTGCCATCGCTGGCGAACAGGGAAATCTTCGCGCCGGAGAAGTGCAGCACGCGGCGTGGGTGGTCGACGCGCACCAGCCCCGCGTCCATGTTGGTGGCCAGCGAGTGAGTGAATTCTTCCTGGCCGAGCATGCCGCGCATCACGTGGTCGGTCTCGCGCAGGATGGCGGCCGGGTCGTGGCTCTTCACGCTGTCGATGGCATGGTCGATGGCGGCCAGGGCGAGCATGGTCATCAAGGCGCCGGGCACGCCGTGGCCGGCGCAGTCCACCACGCCGATCAGGCTGTCGAGGGGGCCTTCGCGGTAGATGTAGAAGTCGCCGCCGACCACGTCGCGCGGCTTCCACAGGACGAAATGATGTTCGCCCAGGGACGCCTGCAGCTGGCGGTCGGGGAGGATGGCGCGCTGGATCAGGCTGGCATAGTCGATGGAATCGCCGATCTTCTTCTGCGCCGCGGCCATCTCGCGGTTGGCCGCTTCCAGGGCCTGGGTGCGCTGCTGGACCTTGTCCTCCAGCTCCTCGGTGTGCCGGCGGACCTGGTCGGCCATGCTGGCGAAGGCGCTGGAGAGTTCGCCGATCTCGTCCGGGCGGGTGCGCGGCAGCGGGCTGTCGTACTGCCCGGCGGCAATCGCCTTGGCCGATTGCTTGAGGCCGCGCAGCGGGCGCAGCACCAGCAGGTCGACGGTGTAGGCGAAGCCGATCAGCAGGATCGCCAGCAGCCCGGCAAGGGTGCCCACCAGCGGCCAGATCCAGCGGCTGTCGAGCACCTGCGCGGCGTGCAGGTCGATGGCGCTGAGCACGTGCCAGCGCAGCTGCGGGATGTAGGCGGTGGCGATCAGCTGTTCCTTGCCGTCGAGGGTGGCCCACAGGGTTTCCACTTCGCCGGGGTTGGTTTCCGCCTGGCGCAGGGTCTGGCGCAGCGCGGTGCGCTCCTGGTCACTGCCCAGCAGGTCGTAGACGTGGTGCTTGGCCTGGCCGCTGGAGCCGGAGTTGTAGGCGATCAGGCGGGTATCCGGATGCGCCTGGATGGCGCCGTCCGGGTCGACGATCATCGGCGTCACCCCGGCCTCGCGGCGCGAGATGAACTGGTCGAGGAACTCGGTCAGGTCCAGGCCGCCGCCGGCCAGCCCGACCTTCTCGTTGCCGGCGCGCACCACCATGTTGAACCAGACCTTGGTGACCTTCAGCTTGGCGTCGTAGTTGACGTTGATGTTGTAGGTCTGGTCGCTGGCCAGCGTGTCGAAGTACCAGCGGTCCTGCGGGTCGCTGTCGCTGAGGGTGTAGCGCGGCGAATTGGACAGCGGCGAGCTGGAGTCGTTGAAGTAGTAGTGGCGCGAGGAGTCGACCACCACGAAGTAGGAGTAGTTGTGCTGGTCGGCGCGGAAGCCTTCGGCCTCGCGGAAGAACAGCGAGCGGCGTGCCGGATCGTTCTCGGCCAGCAGCCAGTCCTGGGTCACCACGGATTCGGCCAGGCGCCGCGACAGCGCCAGTTCGCGGATCACCGGCGCGATGATCTTCTGCTGGTTGAGCAGCGTGAAGTTCCTCGCGAAGGCGAGGCCGAAATGCGTGCGGATGTCTTCCATGGCCTTCCAGCCCAGCATCACTGCCGGTACCAGCGCCAGGAGACAGGCGATGAGCAGTGCCACCACCGATTTGCCGCGCAACCCCCATCTTGCCGCCATGGCTATCTCGATTCCCCGTGTCGCCCGCCGTGTGCCGGTCTTTTGGCGAAAGCTCAATTGTGCAGTTTGTGTACGGGCACAATCAAACCAAATTGCTATCGAATCGCCATAATATTGGCGCCACTCGATTGGCCGGAGTCTAGACCCTGTGGGAAAAGGTGCTCCGCCACAGAGGACGATTCCCGCAGAACTAGACGCGGTTCCCACTTCCGCTCTGGCGCGCCTGCTGTAGGAGCGAACCTGCTATGCGCTCCAGCGGCAGGACTTCCTTCGCCGCACCCAATTCCACCGCTTCCCTGGGCATGCCGTAGACCACACAGGTTGCTTCGTCCTGGGCGACGGTGTGGCCGCCGGCCTGGCGGATCGCCTGCAGGCCGCGCGCGCCGTCCTTGCCCATGCCGGTCAGCAATGCGGCGATGAGGTTGCGTCCGGCGCAGCGGGCGAGGGACTCGAACATCACGTCCACCGCCGGCCGGTGGCCATTCACCGCCGCCTCGCGGTGCAGGCGCACCACGTAGTTGGCTCCGCTGCGTTGCACTTCCATGTGGTAGTCGCCCGGGGCGACCAGCACATGGCCGGGGAGGATGCGGTCGCCGTCGCGGGCTTCGCGTACTGACAGGCGCGTCTGACGGTCCAGTCGCTCAGCGTAGGACTTGGTGAAGCCTGGCGGCATGTGCAGGGTGACGACCGTACCCGGGCAGTCCGGCGGCAGGCCCAGCAGCACCTCCTTGATCGCCTCGGTACCGCCGGTGGAGGCGCCGATGGCGAAGATCTTTTCCGTGCTCAGCAGCGGGCCGCCGCCGGCTTCGCCGACGCCGGCGGAGGTCGCCTGCCTCGCGCG